>NZ_JAGMUF010000090.1:616994-823420 GCF_019049125.1 Streptomyces sp. AC602_WCS936
GGAGCCGGGAGTGAGGGTGTTGCCGCCGTTGATGTTGTCCAGGCGCGGGGAGACGGCCTCGTTGCGGGTCTCGGCCGGGTCGGAGCCGAAGCAGCCGCCCTGCCAGGACTGGCTGGCGAGCGCGACCAGTTCGAACGTGCCGTCCTTGTGCCGCACCAGGGGGCCGCCGGCGTCACCGGCGCAGATGGCGTCGCCGTCGGTCTTGCCGTCGAGCGCGATGGTGGTGCCGGCGACCGACTGGACGGTGAAGGCGGCCGTGTGGCGGGCGAGCGGCGCCCACTCGTCCTTGGTCCGGCCGTACCCGACGACCGTCAGCTCCTCGCCCGCGACGGGCGCGGTGGTGGCGAAGGGGACGGGGGTGATGCCGGTGGCGGGCGAGGCGAGCCGGGCCAGCACCATGTCCCGGTCGGTGCGCGGCACGAGTTCGACGACGTCGACGGGCTTGTTGGTGCCCGGGGCGGGGCCGAGGACGGCCGTCGTCTTCCACTTCGGCGCCCCCGCCGCGACCTGGCCGGCGCCGAGGTCGTCGGCGAAGCAGCTCGCGGCGGTGGCCAGCCACTGCGGGGCTATCAGCACCGCGGAGCAGCCCCGCTGGTCGTCGCCTATCTGCAGGCGGGCGGCGAACTCGAAGCCGCCGTCGGTGACGGCGGGACCGGTGGCGGCCTGCGCGCTGCCGGCGGTGAGACAGCCGGCGGCCACCGCGGTCGCGAGCGCACCTGCTGAGAGGATGACGCGGGAACGGGATCGTGTCACGGGTGGTTTCCGGTCCTTTCAAGAAGCGAGGTGAGGAGGGGCGGGATCATCCGGTGACCCGGAGTTCCAACAGGACGGTGGAGGCCCCGCCGACGCCTTCGCCGACACCCTTGAATTCGTTCTTGGCCAGGTCGATCTCCTGACTCTTGCCTTCCGCGCTCAGCTCGGCGTGCACGGCCGTTTCCTGCGTCTGCAGGGCGAATACCTCGGGGACCTCGACCTTGAGGTAGCCCGTGGTGGAGGTCGTCTGGAAGCAGTAGTAGCCCTCACTGCTCTTGCGGGTCCAGACCTGGATCTGCTCCGCGGAGCCGTCGCAGTCCGCGAAGAAGATGTGGCCGTCCCCGCGGTGGACGGTGATGCCCTTCTCTTCGAGGATGCGGTCGGCGTTGGGGTGCTGAAAGTCCTCTATCGCGGGCGGCGGTTCCTCAGCAGCGGCCGCCTGAGCGGCAACCGGCGAGGCGTCGGCGCCGGTGGCGGCGTAACCGACGGCCGAAGCACCCGCGACGGCACAGACGGCGAGCAGTCCGGCGACAAGCGGTTTACGGAGACGGGAGTTCACCAGAGGTCCCTTCCAGGGCGATGTGTTACCTGATGCGCACGCTCGTCCGGGTCGGTGTGTGACGCGGCCGTGCATGCCCGACGCACCGAGAGCGAAGCCGTCCGTGGGTGCGGCTCGGGCGCCGCGTGTCCTGCTCGCCCGGTTGTGAAATGCCCCCAGCGTCGCCCCCTCGCGGCGCACCGATTGCGCAACGTATCACGCGTTCACACCAGGTCTACATGTGGTGCACATCCAATTCACACGTAAGCTCACCAGGCCGAACGGCGGCCCCCGGCACCCGAGTTGTCGGGCAGTGAGAGGAATGACGCTCTTGAGTCGAAGACTCATCAGACACACGATCGCCCGGATGCGTGTACCCGGCACAGGAACCGGCGGCAAGTCGCGATGGCGGCTCGCCTCTCTGCGTTCGCTCTGCTTCGGGCTTCTGCTCGCCCTGATGCTGGGCACGCTGGGCACCGTTCCGGCATCCGCTGCGGGCGAGGTGCCGGACCAGGAGGAGGTGACCGACTACATACCCGCCACGGACCGAGGCCGGGTGCTGGCGTTGTGGCAGTCCGGGGGACCGGCAGTCAAGGCCGCTGCCGAAGTGGCCTTGCTCGGTACCGACGCCGACGTGCAGAAGTTCCTCGCCGCCGAGAAGCAGATCGCGCAGCTCAGCGACGACCGGGTGGCGGCGGTTCAGATCCTGTCGCTGGGTGGGCGCGCGGTGCGTGCGTCCGCGCAGACGGCCCTTGCCGGATCGCCCGAGGACCTGCGCAACTTCCTCGAGGGTGGCTGGCAGGATCCGCTGGAGCAGGACCAGCGGGTCCAGGTCGTGCAGATCATCTCGGCGGCTTCCGGGCGTGGTGTCAAGGAGGCCGGCCAGAAGGCGCTCAACGGCACCATCGAGGACGTGCGGAAGTTCCTCAACGAGGGGCAGTACACCGCCGCCGACAACGACGCACGCGTGCAGGTCGTCCAGATCATGAGCACCGGCGGAGAAGCCACCCGCGAAGCCGCCCGGCTGGCGCTCAACGGCGACATCAACGACATCCGCGAGTTCCTCGAGGTCGGCCAGCACATCGCGCGGGCCCGGGACCAGGAGCAGGCGACGGTCGCCCAGCTCGCCGAGTGGGCCACCGAGGCCGGACGTCAGGCCAAGGCGGAGACGGAGAAGGCCAAGGACGCGTCGGCACGCGCCGTCGCGGCCACGCAGGCCGCCAAGGAGGCGGCGGAGAAGGCGGCCGAGGAGACCGCGGCGGCCAAGGAGGACGCGCAGAAGGCGTCGAGCGCCGCGGGCCGGGCCGCGGATGCCGCCAGAGGCGCGGCACGTGCCGCCCAGCAGGCCATCGACGCGGCCAACGCCGCGACCACGTCCGCCCGGGTGGCGGCCAACGCCGCCTCGCAGGCCGCTTCCGCCGCCGCGGCGGCCGCTCGGGCCGCCTCCAACGCGCGTAGTGCCGCTGCCGCCGCCGCGACCGACGCGGGGAAGGCGTCCGCCGCACGTGCGGCGGCCGAAACCGCGCGTGATGCTGCGAAGGGAGCGCAGAAGGCCGCGACCGCCGCCGACCACGCCGGAACCGCCGCGTTCGAGGCGGCCAACGCCGCCAAGGCCGCTGCCTCCGCGGGTATCAACGCGGACGCCGCGGCCAGCGCGGCGGCGGAGGCGAGCGGCCAGGCCGGAGTTTCCGACGCCCAAGCTGCCCGGGCCAAGGCCGCGGCGGCCGAGGCTCACCGGCACGCCGCCCAGGCCACTGCCGCCGCGAACCGGGCGGAGACCCTGGCCGGTAAGGCGGCCAAGGCCGCCCACGAGGCGCGGGACGCGGCCAACTCGGCCGCGACGCACGCCAACAACGCCGCGGACGCCGCCGACGAGGCAGCCGACCACGCGGGTGATGCGGCCACCGCCGCCGCGGAGTCCACGAAGCACGCCAAGGCCGCCAAAGAGGCCGCCGACGCGGCGACGGCAGCGGTCACCAAGGCGAAGGCGACCTTCACTCTCGCCCGCGAGATCGAGAAGGAGGGGCTGACCACTCGTACGGCCGGAGCCATCGAGCAGGCCCGCTCGCTCAAGGCACTCGACCAGGAGAGCAAGGCGGACCAGGCCGAGCAGGCCCGGGCGGCCCAGGCGCTGGACGAGGAGGCGGACCGGCTGGCCGCCGAGGTCGCTCAGTCCGACGTCGACGTGGCCGTCGTCGCCCCCAAGGCCCGCAAGGTTGCCCTGAACACGGTCAAGACGCGCGGCCCCTGGAGCGTCGCCGCGGCCGAGGTGGCCCTGGCCGGCTCCGACCAGGACGTGATCGAGTACGTCCGCACCGGCCGGGACAAGGCCCTGGAGCTCGACAACCGGGCGCGGGTCAACCGCCTTGCCACGGAGTCCGAGTCAGCGGCCGTCCGGGCGGCGGCGGAGGTGGCGTTCGACGGGGACGCGGCGACGATCGCCGAGTTCCTCGCCACCGGCCAGCACCAGGCCGCGGCCAACGACTACCGGGTCACCGTCACCCAGCTCATGAACGGTGCCGGGCCCGGAGTGCGGGCAGCGGGGGAAGCGGCGCTGAACGACGGCTCCCCGGACCGGCTGCGCGCCTTCATCACCACCGACTACTACGCCCAGCGCACCCAGGACGAACGGGTGCTCGCCGTCCAGCTCTCGGAGTCGGGCACCGCCGAGGTCTCTGCCGCGGCGCGCATCGCGCTCGAAGGGCCGCCGCAGGTCCTGCACGCGTTCATCGAGACCGGGCAGTACCAGGCCAAGCGCAAGGACTTGCTGACGGCCACGCACGTGGCGCGTGTCCAGGGGCTCATCGCCGATGCCTCCGCAGTCGCCGCGACCGCGCAGAAGTACGCGGCCGAAGCCGGCCGTGCCGCGGCCACCGCGAACGACGCCGCGGACCTGGCGCAGCAGTACGCGCAGCAGGCCAAGGACTCCGCCGAGCTGGCCGCCGGCTACGCCGAGCAGGCGGACGCCGCCGCCGACGAGGCCGAGAAGTCCGCCGCCGACGCCGCGGCGTCGGCGAAGACCGCCCGCGCGGCCGAGGCGGACGCCCACCGCGCCGCCCGGGACGCGGACAACTCCGCCGCCCGGGCTCAGACGTCCGCGGACGCCGCTGCCGGTTCGGCCGCGATCGCCTGGGCCGCGGCCGGAGAGGCCCGCGCGTCCGCCGAGGCGGCGGGTAAGGACGCGGACGCGGCCGCCGAGGCCATGAGCGAGGCGCTGTTCGCGGCGGCCACGAAGGCGTGGGCGGAGCAGGAGCAGTGGCGCAAGGAACTGGCAGAGCAGGACCGGGCCGACCTGGCGTCGCTCCAGGAACTTGAGGACGCCTTCGCCGACATGGCGGCTGAGGGGGACACCGACTGGTGGGACCTGACCACCATCGGCCACACCCTCCTTGACGCGGGCGGCCTGATCCCCGGTTTCGGTGAGGGCTTCGACCTCATCAACTGCGGCTGGTACGGAGCGGAGGGCGACGCCCTCAACTCCAGCCTCTCCTGCGCCGCCGCCGTCCCGATCCTCGGCTGGGGGGCCGTCGGCACGAAATGGAGCATGAGTGGCTACGCGGCGGTCGAGGCCTTCGCCAAGTCCATGCGGGCCAACGGGAAGACGCCGCACATCTGGGACACTGGTAAGGCCAGCAAAAATTACACCCACGTTCAGAACGCGTTGGAGCATTGGAAAAAGCACGGATACGAGTTCCCCGAGCTGAACAATGCGGTGCAATACGTCGAATTGGCTCACCGTCACGCGCCTGCGGGGAAGCTCCCCAAGGCTCCGCCTGGGTACCGCGTCTTCGATCGTGAGAACGGCTACTACTTGGTCTACCACAAGTCTAGTAACACGCTCGTGTCTTACGATCCCGATGGGCTCCCCCTCACCATGTTCCGCCCGGGTCCGAAGAGTGACACGTACCCTACCGGCTACGATCCAGCGATCGGGTCAGTGGACGACTACCTGAAGAATCAAGGGACGGAACGGTAGGTGACTGAGAAACACATCGCTGCAGACGCTCAGGGCGACGATGCGGAAGACTTTTGTCGCATGTGCGGATTTGACGAGTACAGGTTCTGGGAGGCTGGGTGGCCCACCTCGATGATCTGCGCTTGTTGCGGGAATGAGTCCGGTATCGCCGATATGGGGGCAAAATCTGGCTCGTGGGCCGGTCTGGAGGGGCTGCATGCCTTCCGGGGCGAATGGGTCGGCTCCGGCGCCCGGTGGTGGAATCCACGCATGAAGCCGCGTGACTGGGACCTGCTCGAGCAGTTGCAGAACATTCCCCCGGTGTGGCGTACCCCAGTACCGCCTCCGGCCGATCTCGCTCGCCGGGTCGCCGAGCGGCCGTCATACGGCTCGCTCGGCACTGAGACCGAGTGCCGGATCTGCGGGTTGTCGGGGCAAGTGTTCTGGCGCGACGGGACGCCCACCGAGACGGTTTGTCTGTCGTGCGGGTCAGTATCCGGGATCGACGACCTCGGAACACCAGGGGTCTGGGCCGCTTTGCGCGGCATCCGGGCCCGTCGCGGCTACTGGGTGGCCGTCGGCGCCCCGTGGGCGGTTCCGGCCGCCCGGCCGGCGGAGTGGGATGTGCTGGCCCAACTGGCGCGCATTCCTGACGACTGGCGCTGACCGGCACGGTCCGTCATGACACGTTGAACAGGGTCACCGGCTTCGGCCGGTGACCCTGTTCTCGTCGGTCCTCCGTGCCGGACAGCCCCTTAAGCCGCCCGAGCCGCCCTCACCCCCTCCGCCGAGTGCATCGGCCGCCCCGCCCCCAGGTCCGTCAGGATCGCCGCCGAGGCCCGGTGGCCCGAGTGCAGGGCGCCCTGGACGCCGCTGGTGTCGCGGTGGTCGCCGCACACGTACAGGCCGGCCAGCAGCCGTACCGGCCTGCGCGGGTCGTGCGGCGGGCGCATCGCGGGCACCGCCTCGGGCGTGTGGTGCACGGCGAGGGTCTCCCAGCGGGTGGTCGGGGTGCCGTAGAGGCGGGAGAGGTGGATGCGTACGGCGGTGTCGACGTCGGGCGGGCGAGGGCCGAGGACCGTCGACGAGACCAGGGCCCGTCCGGCCGGTGCGCGGGACGGGTCCACGTGGCTGACCACCGCCGTGTGGGCGACCGGGCCCCCGCGGTCCGCGTCGAGCAGCAGGGCGGCGCCGGTCGTCGGCGGCTCGTCCGTGGTGTGGTGCACCACCGTCACCGGGTGGAAGTCCGGCACCCGCAGACCCGGCAGCAGCTCGGCCGCCGCCCGGGCGTCGGTCGCCACCAGGACGGCCCGGCAGCGGATGACGCCGTGCTCGGCGGTGGTGACGGCGTTGGTCGCCACCGAGGTGACCCGGACCCCGGTGCGCACGGTCCCCGGCGGCAGCCGCCGCGCCAGCAGCTCCGGCAGCGCCTCCGCGCCGCCCTCGGGCAGCCCCAGCCGCCCGCCGGCGAACTGCCGCAGCACGAGGTCGGCGCACCGGCTGGAGGTGGCCAGGTCCGGGTCGGACAGCAGGGCGGCGAGCAGCGGACGCAGGAAACCGTCGATCGTGCGGGGCGGCAGTCCGCGGACCGCCAGGGCCTGGGCCGCGGACAGCTCCGGACGGGCCAGCAGCCGTTCGACGGGGGTGGCGGCCAGGCGGGTCAGCGCCGCACCGAGCCGGGCCTGGTCGACGGCCGTGCCGAGCGGGGCGCCGGCCCTGGCGCGGGAAACGGGGGCGGGCCTCCCCGGAGTGCGGACCGCGGAGACCGGGCGCCGGGGCGCGGGAACCGAGCGGGGGGCGCTCGCCAGGGCGCGCACCGCGTGGAGTGCGCCCCTTGCGCCCCGGGTCCCCGCCGGGACGCCCGCCCGGTGGTGGCGGCCCTCGCTGTGCAGCAGCACCCCGGGGGCGAAGGGCAGCAGCGCGAGGCCGTCCAGCCCGGGGGTGAGCCGCAGTTCGGGACACGCCGTCGACAGCAACTGCCCGATTCTGTCGAGCCGGAAGCCGTCGACCTTCTCCGTCGCCATCCTGCCGCCCACCGCATGGGCGGCCTCCAGGACCGTGGTCGTCACTCCTGCGCTGGTCAGCCGATGCGCCGCGGCGAGTCCGGCGATCCCGGCCCCCACGACGACGACGTCCGCCTGGTACGCGGGCTCAAGCACGTGCCCCTCCTCGAGGTTGCGCGGCCGCTGGAGACGTCATGCCCCCAACCGGCTTGAGGGATACCCGAGTTCGACACGAGGTTAGGGCTGGAAACGGTCAACGGGAATCGCACGGGGGCAGGGCACGGTCGCACGCTGGTCGCATGTGGAGGTCATGTGGTGCTTGAACGGGCTCACACGGTCGTGAGTGGTCTCACGCGGTCGTGAGTGGTCTCACGCGGTCTCGTGATCTCGCGCGCGGCCCGGCGCTCACACCGCCGCCCGGATCGCCCCGTCGATCTCCGGGAACGCGAAGCGGAAGCCCGACTCCAGAAGACGGTTCGGCAGGACCCGTGCGCTGCCCAGGACGTCGCCCGCCATCTCGCCCAGCACCGCGCGCAGGACCGGCGCCGGCACCGCGAACGGCGCAGGGCGGTGCAGCACCCGCCCCATCGCCACGGTGACCTCACGGTTCGTCACCGGACGCGGAGCCGTCAGATTGAACGGGCCGGACAGGTCGTCCCGGTCCAGCAGGTGCCGCAGCGCCGCCACCTCGTCGTGCAGGGACACGAAGGACCAGTACTGGGAGCCGTCGCCCAGCCGCCCGCCGAGCCCCGCCCCGAAGAGCGGGAAGAGCCGGCCCCACGCCCCGCCCCGGCGGGAGACGACCAGACCGGTCCGGGCGAACACCGTCCGTACGCCCGCGTGCCGGGCGGGCGCCGCGGCGGCCTCCCACTCCACGCACAGGGACGGCAGGAAACCCTCTCCCGCGGGTGCGCCCTCGTCCACCGGCCGGTCGCCGGTCTCCCCGTAGAAGCCGATCCCGCTGCCGTTCAGGAAGACCCGCGGCGGCTGCTCCATCGAGGCGACGGCCTCGGCCAGCGCCGTCGTGCCGTGCACCCGGCTGCTGCGGATACGCGTCTTGTACGCGTCGTTCCAGCGGCGGTCGCCCACCCCGGCCCCGGCCAGGTTGACCACGGCGTCGCACCCGGCGAGCCCGGCCGTGTCCACGCGTCCGCCCTCCGGGTCCCAGCGCACCTCGTCCGCGCCCCGGGGCGGGCGCCGTACCAGGCGGCACACCTCGTGGCCGTCCGCGGTCAGGGACCGCACCAGCGCGCCGCCGATCAGGCCGGACGCGCCGGCCACCGCGACCCGGGAACGCCCCGCGTCCTTGCGTCCATCGTCCATGCGCCCATCCTGCCGGGCGGCTCCGGAAACCGCTGGACCGGGCCGCGCGCCCGCGTCGTACAGTGACCGTCATGCCAGCCCCGCACATACGCCGCGCCAGGTCCGAGGACGAGCAGCCGCTGCGCCGGATCGACCTCGAGACCTGGTCGTACCTGCACGCCGTCTCGCCCCCGCCGGGACCGGACGACCCCTTCTTCCGCGACACCTGCGGGCCCGAGGCCCACCTGGTCGCCGAACTCGACGGCGCCGTCGCCGGCTACGTCCGTCTCGGCCTCCCCACGGAGCTGGCCTCCAACACCCACGTCCGCCAGATCCGCGGACTCGCCGTCGCCGGCTCGGCCCGCGGCCACGGCGTGGGGCGGGCCCTGGTCCGGGCCGCCGTCGAGGAGGCCCGCGAGAAGGGCTTCCGCCGCATCACCCTGCGGGTCCTCGGCCACAACACGGCCGCCCGGGGGCTCTACGAGTCGGAGGGCTTCGTCGTCGAAGGCGTGCAGCCCGAGGAGTTCCACCTCGACGGCCGGTACGTCGACGACGTGCTGATGGGGCAGATGCTGACCGGGGTCTGAGCGTCCGCCCCCGCGGCGGGTCAGGACGCGACCGGCTCGCCCGTGTCCACCGCCTCCGTCGCGTCCGCCGCGCGCCGGGCCTCGTCGGCCACCTCGTCCGCCGTCAGCACGTATCCGGTCCGGGCGTCGGAGGTGGAGCGGGCGAAGACCACGCCGTACACCCGGCCGTCGGTGGTGAGCAGCGGGCCGCCCGAGTTGCCGGGGCGGACCGTGGAGCGGATCGAGTAGATCTCCCGGGTGACGTTCGCGTCGCTGTAGATGTTCTGGCCGGTCGCCCGGATACGGTTCGCCACCGTCGCCGCGCGCAGGTCCAGGTCGCCGTCCTGCGGGTAACCGGCGACCACCGCCGCGTCGCCGCGCTGCGCGTCGTCGTCGAACCGCAGCGCGGGCGCGGACAGGTCCGGCACGTACAGCACGGCCACGTCCTCGGCCGGGTCGAAGAGCACCACCCGCGCCTCGTACGCCGGTCCCACCCCGCCGACGCGGACGGTCGGGTCGTCGATGCCGGCCACCACGTGGGCGTTGGTCATCACGTGCCGGGGCGCGTAGACGAAGCCGCTGCCCTCCCGGCCCTGACTGCCGGCGACGCCCTCCACCTTCACCGTGCTGAGCTTGGCCGCGTTGGTGGCCGCGGCGGTGACACTGTCGCCGGAGGGCTCGGCGACCTGGGCGGTCGACTCGTTCTCGAACGGGTTGAAGACCTGCGGGAACCCCGCCTCGGTCAGTGCGGACGTCGCGTTCGAGAACCACGCCGGTGTGGTGTCCGGCATCGCCCGCTGCACCGCGCCCAGCAGCGTCGAGTCACGGATCGCGGAGGTCAGCAGCGACGACGAGGACGCCGCCAGGACACTCGCCGCCACCCACGCCACGATCAGCGCGGCCGCCGCGTTGGCCACCGCGCCGCCGACCCCGTCGGCCACCCACAGCGGACCGGCGTCCAGCTCCCGGCGCAGCCGCAGCGCCAGCCGTCCCGCCAGCTCGTGCCCCACCACCGCCGGCAGCAGCACCGTGACCACGGCCGTCACCGTCGCCGCCGTGGAGCCCGGCGACACCAGGTCCATCACCCAGGGCAGGGCCCACACGCCGATCACCGCGCCGCCCACGAAACCGGCCAGCGAGACACAGCCGGCCACCAGTCCGCGCCGGTAGCCGGAGGCCGCGTAGGCCAGCACCACCAGCGCCAGCACGATGTCGAGCAGGTCCACGCGAGCCGCCTTTCCGCCGGACCCCGGCCGGGTCCCGCAACCCTGAGTACGTGCCGGACGGGCCCCGTGATCAGCCGGGGTCAACCGGAAAACGTCGGGGACCGGGACGATGGTTCCACCAGGTGGCACAGCACACGTCGCGGGCGGACCCGATGCGCCGGACAGTGGAACCATGCGTGTCTTCCGAGGACCGCGCGGGACCCGGCGACGGCGTGCGGCTCCCGTACCCGGCGTGGCCCGCGTGTCCCGTGTGGCCGGCGTGTCCGGTGCGGCTCGTGGGGCGGCTCTGCCGGGCCCGGTGCCGGCGCTGCTCGCGTGCCTTCCCGGCCTCGCCGCCGTCGTCGCGCTGGCGCTCTGCGCGAGCGGGGTGGAGAGGGCCGCCGCCACGGGCCCCCGGCCGGCCGCCGCCGACCCGTACACCGCGCCCCGGCCGCCCGTCGTGCCCCGGTCGGTCTGGCTGGGCGAAGCCGCCCGCCCACAGCCGCCGCCGCGCTACGACGACAAGGTCCTCGCCGTCTTCGTCCACCACACGGACACGCCGAACGGCTACGACTGCGCCGACGTGCCGGCCATCCTCCGCGGCGTCTACTCCGGCCAGACGGGCGCGCGGGACTGGGACGACATCGGCTACAACTTCGTCGTCGACCGCTGCGGCACCATCTACGAGGGCCGCGCCGGGGGCATCGCCCGTGCCGTCACCGGCGCCCACACCCAGGGTTTCAACCACCGCACCACCGGCATCGCCGCCCTCGGCACCTTCACCGCCGGCGTGCCCGTGCCCGACGCGCTGACCGACGCGATCGCCGCGCTGGCCGCCTGGAAACTCGGCGGGACCGGCAGCGACCCCCGCGGCAAGGTCCGCCTGGTCTCCAGCAACGGCCTCAGCCGGTACGCCGCCGGCGCCACCGCCACGCTGCCCGCCGTCGCCGGCCACGACGAGGGCTACCAGACCAGTTGCCCGGGCGCGGCGCTGACGGCGCGCCTCCCGGACATCAGGGAGGCCGCGGCCCGGCTCCAGGGCCGGCCCGGCTGATCGGCGCGGCTCAGTCCCGACCGAACCGCTCCCACAGGCGCGGGAACCGGGCGGCCACGGCCCGGTCGTCCTCCAGGTCGATCGGGGCCCCTCGCGGCTCCGCCGGGGCGGGCGCGATGCCCAGGTCGGGGGCGACGGTGCCGGTGAGCTGCTCGTACGCCTCGTCGGCCGCGTAGCCCAGTTCCTCGCCGTCGCCGTCCAGCTCCTCGTCGAAGTCGTCCAGCAGCTCGGCGAGCGAGTCGGACTCGTGCACCGCGCCCTCGTACACCTCGCGGCCTTGGCCGATCAGCCAGCAGCGGAAGTAGTCGAAGGCGTCGTCGCTCGCGCCGCCGAGCAGCACCCACGCGGCGCCCCACACGTCCCAGGTACAGGCGCGGTTGTAGCGGGCCTCGAAATGGCGGGCGAAGTCCAGCACCAGGTCCGGGTCCAGCCCGAGGAGCCGCTCCACGAGCAGATCGGCCTGGTCCTCGGGATCGCCGTCGGCGCCCTGCCGGGTGGCGTCGATCAGCTCCCAGAACTCCGTCTCGTCCATCACGGGTCCAGCATCGGCCCTGGGCGGGGGTGACGCACGTGGAGTGCGGCGGATCGTTATGTGCGGGTGCCTCCGGCGGTGGGGCGGGTGGGGTGCCTGCGGCGGCCTGTGCGGGTTCGGTGGAGGTGCGGGCGGACACCCCCCGACACGTCCCCTTCCCGCCGTACGCGGCTACCCGTCCGCGTGGGCGTACAACCTTGCCAACCGTCGTGCGTCCTGGGCGAACCGTTCCCGCAGCGCACTCGGTGCCAGTACTTCCGCCTCCGGCCCGAGCCCCTTGAGCTGCGTGTGTGCGACCTCCTCCGACTCCACCGGCAGCGTCACCGTCACCCACCCGTCCGCGTCGGGCGCCCCCGCGGTCTCCAGCGCCTCCCGGGCGGACAGCGCGTCGACGGCGTACGGAAGGCCCCGTACGCCCTGGGGCGACAGTCGCAGCACGACCTCGGCCCGCAGGATCGACCGCGCGAACTGCTCGGCCCGCTCCGCCCAGAACGCGGGCAGATCGAAGGCATCGTCCCGCTCGAAGCGTTCCTCGCTCGCCTCCGCGGCCGTGAAGCGGTCGATGCGATAGACGCGGAAGGGCCCGTCGCCCGGCGTGCGCGTGACCCGCGCGCACAGGTACCAGACGCCGGCCTTCAGCACGAGACCGTACGGCTCCAGCTCCCGGACGACGTCGTCCTCACCGCGCCGGTAGCGCGCGGTGATCCGCCGGTCGTCCCAGACCGCTTCCGCGACCGCCGGCAGCAGCTCGGGCGTCTCGGGCTCCCGGAACCAGTTGGGCGCGTCCAGGTGGAACCGCTGGGCCGCCGTGCGGGAGGCGTCCCTCAGGGAGGGGAGCAGGGCCGCCGACACCTTCAGGCGGGCCGCCGACGCGGCGTCCTCCAGGCCCATCTCGCGCAGCGCCCCCGGCACCCCGGACAGGAAGAGGGCTTCCGCCTCGCCCCGGGCGAGGCCGGTCAGCCGGGTGCGGTAGCCGCCGATCAGGCGGTAGCCGCCGGCCCGGCCGCGCTCAGCGTACACCGGCACGCCTGCCTCCGACAGCGCCTGCGCGTCCCGGGTCACGGTGCGCTCGGACACCTCCAGCTCGCGGGCCAGCTCGGCCGCGGTCATGGTGGGGCGGGACTGGAGGAGCAGCACCATCTTGATGAGGCGGGCAGCGCGCATCCCCACATGATGCAGGAGAAGGCGGAAGGCCCCCGCCGTGGCGGGGGCCTTCCTTCACTGCCTGGTGCTTACAGGCCGTAGCGCTCGCGCGCCTCCTTCACGGCCGTCGCCTTGACCTCGCCGCGCCCCGCGAGCTGGGCCAGGGCCGCGACCACGATGGACTCGGCGTCGACGCCGAAGTGGCGGCGGGCGGCCTCACGGGTGTCCGACAGGCCGAAGCCGTCGGCGCCGAGCGACGAGTAGTCCTGCTCGACCCACTGCGCGATCTGGTCCGGGACCTGGCGCATGTAGTCGGAGACCGCGAGGACCGGGCCCTCGGCGCCCTGGAGCGCCTGGCGGACGTACGGCACCCGCTCCTCGCCGCGCAGCAGCGCCGCGTCGGCGTCCATCGCGTCCCGGCGCAGCTCCGTCCAGGAGGTCGCGGACCACACGTCGGCGGCCACGCCCCACTCCTCGGTGAGCAGCTTCTGTGCCTTCAGCGCCCAGTGGATCGCCGTGCCGGAGCCCAGCAGCTGGATGCGCGGGGCGTTCGCGGCCGGGGTCAGGCCCGCGGACTCCGCCGTGTTGAAGCGGTACAGGCCCTTGACGATGCCCTCGTCGACACCGGCGGCGGACGGCTTGGCCGGCTGCGGCATCGGCTCGTTGTAGACCGTCAGGTAGTAGAAGACGTTCGGGTCCTCGCCCGGGGCCGCCTCGCCGTACATCCGGCGCAGACCGTCCTTGACGATCGCCGCGACCTCGTACGCGAACGCCGGGTCGTACGTCAGCGCCGCCGGGTTGGTCGCCGCGATGGCGGGGGAGTGGCCGTCCGCGTGCTGGAGGCCCTCACCGGTGAGGGTGGTGCGGCCGGCGGTGGCGCCGACCAGGAAGCCGCGGCCGAGCTGGTCGCCGAGCTGCCACATCTGGTCGGCCGTGCGCTGCCAGCCGAACATCGAGTAGAAGATGTAGAACGGGATCATCGCCTCGCCGTGCGTCGCGTACGCGGTGGACGCGGCGATGAAGTCGGCCATCGAGCCGGCCTCGGTGATGCCCTCGTTGAGGATCTGGCCGTTCTTGGCTTCCTTGTAGTACATCAGCTGGTCGCGGTCGACCGGCTCGTACGTCTGGCCCTTGGGCGAGTAGATGCCGAGGGACGGGAAGAGGCTCTCCATGCCGAAGGTGCGCGCCTCGTCGGGGACGATCGGCACCCAGCGCTTGCCGGTCTCCTTGTCGCGGACCAGGTCCTTGACCAGGCGGACGAAGGCCATGGTGGTGGCCACGCTCTGCGAGCCGGAGCCCTTGTCGAAGGAGGCGAACGCCTTCTCGGCGGGCGCGGGCAGCGGCGCGAGGGGGTGGACGCGGCGGGCCGGGGCGGGACCGCCCAGGGCCGCGCGGCGCTCCTGGAGGTAGCGGACCTCGGGGGAGTCGGCGCCCGGGTGGCCGTAGGGGACCACGCCGTCGGTGAAGTCGCTGTCCTTGATCGGCAGGCCGAGCAGGTCGCGCATGTCCTTGAACTCGTCCACCGAGAGCTTCTTCATCTGGTGGTTGGCGTTCTTGGACGCGAAGCCGGTACCGAGGGTGTGGCCCTTGACCGTCTGGGCCAGGATCACGGTCGGCGCGCCCTTGTGGGCGAGCGCGGCGCGGTAGGCGGCGTAGACCTTGCGGGACTCGTGACCGCCGCGCGAGTAGTGGAAGCACTCGAGGATCTTGTCGTCGGACAGCAGCTTCGCCATCTCGGCGAGCTGCGGGTCCTTGTTGAAGAAGTCCTCGCGGATGTAGGCGGCGTCGCGGGTCTGGTACGTCTGGACCTGGGCGTCCGGTACCTCGCGCAGGCGGCGTACGAGGGCGCCGGTGGTGTCGAGCTGGAACAGCTCGTCCCAGGCCGTGCCCCACAGCGACTTCACGACGTTCCAGCCGGCGCCGCGGAACTGGGCCTCCAGCTCCTGCACGATCTTGAAGTTGGCGCGGACCGGACCGTCGAGGCGCTGCAGGTTGCAGTTGATGACGAAGGTCAGGTTGTCCAGGCCCTCACGGGAGGCGAGGGTGAGCGCGGTGGTGGACTCCGGCTCGTCCATCTCGCCGTCGCCGAGGAACGCCCACACGTGGGAGTTGCTCAGGTCCTTGATGCCGCGGCTGGTCAGGTAGCGGTTGAAGCGCGCCTGGTAGATCGCGGAGATCGGGCCGAGGCCCATGGAGACGGTGGGGAACTCCCACAGCCAGGGCAGACGGCGCGGGTGCGGGTAGGACGGCAGGCCGTTGCCGCCGGACTCGCGGCGGAAGTTGTCGAGCTGCTCCTCGTTCAGGCGGCCGTCGAGGAAGGCGCGGGCGTAGATGCCCGGGGAGGCGTGGCCCTGGACGTAGAGCTGGTCGCCGGAGCCGTCACCCTCCTTGCCCTTGAAGAAGTGGTTGAAGCCGGTCTCGTACAGCCAGGCCGCGGAGGCGAAGGTGGCGATGTGGCCGCCGACGCCGTACTTGCTGCCACGGGTGACCATCGCCGCCGCGTTCCAGCGGTTCCAGGCGGTGATCCGCTGCTCCATCGCCTCGTCGCCGTCCACGGCGGGCTCGGCGGAGGTGGGGATGGTGTTGACGTAGTCCGTCTCGAGGAGCTTCGGCAGCGCGAGGCCGGCGCCCTCGGCGCGCTCCAGTGTGCGGCGCATCAGGTACGCGGCACGGTGCGGCCCGGCCGCCTTGGTGACGGCGTCCAGGGAGGCCTGCCATTCGGCGGTCTCCTCCGGGTCGCGGTCCGGGAGCTGGTCGAGCTCGCTCGGCTGGATGGCTTTGGGGTCGGTCATGTCGCCGCCTTCCTCAGTCGAAGGGGGTTCCCTCATCGGTAAGGGGATCGGGGGTGCCCTTGGTCTTTGGCAGGACAGGGCTGGGCTTGGGTGCAAGCCCGTCCGAGACTGTAACTCCCTGATCGATGATCGATCAAAGGGTTGAGGGGCAAAACCTCTTGATTACGAGAAAGTCGGCACGGGGTGCCTTCGGCGATGGCACGGAGTGACCTTGAGGTTGGGGGTTTGTGCAGGTGAGCGCCGTGGAGCTCGGGTGGTTCGGGAGGTGTGGCGGGTGCGGGAGCGTCGTGGTTGATCGCGCAGTTCCCCGCGCCTCTTTCAGGGGCGCGGGGAACTGCGCGAACGGGGGTCTGGGGGCGGAGCCCCCAGGGACGGGAAGGGTAGGGGCGGCGGGGGCGAAGGAAGCTCAGGCGCGGGGGGCGCAGCCCAGGACGTGGGCCTTGACCAGGTCCGCGATACGCGGATCCCGGCGACGGAACGCCGCGACCAGTTCCTCGTGCTCCTCCGCGTACGACTGCTGCACCGTCCCCAGCCACCGTATCGACAGCGCCGTGAACACCTCGATGCCCAGCCCCTCCCAGGTGTGCAGCAGCACCGAGTTGCCCGCCGCCCGCACCAGCTCCCGGTGGAAGCCCACCGTGTGCCTGACCTGCGCCGTCCCGTCGGAGGCCCGGTCGGCCTCGTACAGCGCGGCGACGTGCGGTTCGAGGGCCGAGCAGTCCACCGCCAGCCGGTCCGCCGCCAGCTCCGCCGCGATCGCCTCCAGGCCGGCCCGGACGGGGTAGCTCTCCTCCAGGTCGGCCGCGGTCAGGTTGCGCACCCGCACGCCCTTGTTCGGCGCCGACTCGATCAGCCGCAGCGACTCCAGCTCGCGCAGCGCCTCGCGCACCGGTGTCTGGCTGACCTCCAGCTCCGTGGCGATCCGCCGCTCCACGATCCGCTCGCCCGGCTGCCAGCGTCCGCTGATGATCCCTTCCAGGATGTGCTCGCGGATCTGTTCGCGCAGCGAGTGGACGACGGGCGCGGTCATGAGAGCTCCTTCGGGAGGGTCCCCTTCGGACCCCGGGGGCGTTTGACGCTTAGACAATACGGCCGACGCGGCCGGCGGGAAGGGCGCACGGGGGCGCTTTTACGCAGGTGAGACGAGACTTACACAGCGTGCCGACGCCGGAACGCGACGGTGCCCCCGTCCGGAGAGGTCCGGGCGGGGGCACCGTACAGGCCCACTGGCAGGGAATTACAGGCCGAGCTCGACCTCGAACTCGCCCGCCTCCAGGATCGCCTTGACCGCCGTCAGGTAGCGGGCGGCGTCGGCGCCGTCCACCAGGCGGTGGTCGTAGGACAGGGTCAGGTACGTCATGTCGCGGACGCCGATGACCGGGCCGTCCTCCGTCTCGATGACGGCCGGACGCTTGACCGTGGCACCGATGCCGAGGATGGCGACCTGGCCCGGCGGCACGATGATCGTGTCGAACAGCGCGCCGCGCGAACCGGTGTTGGAGATGGTGAAGGTCGCGCCGGCCAGCTCGTCCGGGCTGATCTTGCTGGCCCGGACCTTGCCCGCCAGGTCGGCGGTCGCCTTGGCGATGCCGGCCAGGTTGAGGTCACCGGCGTTCTTGATGACCGGGGTCATCAGGCCCTTCTCGGAGTCCACCGCGATACCGATGTTCTCGGTGTCGAAGTAGGTGATGGTCCCCTCGGCCTCGTTGATCTTGGCGTTGATCGGCGCGTGCGCCTTCAGCGCCTGGGCCGCGGCCTTGACGAAGAACGGCATCGGCGAGAGCTTGACGCCCTCGCGCGCCGCGAACGAGTCCTTGGCACGGGCGCGCAGCTTCATCAGACGGGTGACGTCGACCTCGACGACCGACGACAGCTGGGCCTGCTCGTGCAGGGCCTTGACCATGTTGTCGCCGATGACCTTGCGGATGCGCGGCATCTTCACGGTCTGGCCGCGCAGCGGGGAGGCCTCCAGGGTGGGGGCCTTCTTCGCGGCGGCGGCAGGGCCTCCGGCAGTCGCAGCAGCGGCGGCCGGAGCCGGCGCGGCGGCCTTCGCTGCCTCGGCGGCTGCGATGACGTCCTGCTTGCGGATGCGGCCGCCGACGCCGGTGCCCTTGACGGTGGACAGGTCGACGCCGTTCTCGGTGGCGAGCTTGCGCACCAGCGGGGTGACGTAGGCGCCGTCGTCCACCGGCTGGGCGGCGGCCGGGGCTGCCGGAGCGGCGGCCGGGGCCGGCGCGGGCGCCGGGGCGGACGGGACCGGGTCGGGCGCCGGGGTGGTCTGCTGCTGCGGAGCCGGGGCCGAGGGGGCCTGCGGCGCCGGAGCGGCGGGGGCGGCCGGCGCCGGAGCCGGGGTGGGCTCGGGCTGGGCCGGGGCGGCCGGGGCCTCCTGCGCCGGGGCGGCGGCCGGAGCGGCACCCGCCTCGCCGATGACGGCGAGCTTGGCGCCGACCTCGGCGGTCTCGTCCTCGCCGACCACGATCTCCAGCAGGGTGCCGGAGGCGGGCGCCGGGATCTCGGTGTCGACCTTGTCGGTGGACACCTCCAGCAGCGGCTCGTCGGCCTCGACCGAGTCGCCGACCGACTTCAGCCAGCGGGTGACGGTGCCCTCGGTGACGGACTCGCCGAGCGCGGGCAGGACCACGTCCGTGCCCTCGGCGGAACCGCCGGCAGCGGCCTCGGCGGTGGGAGCGGGCGCCGGGGCGGCCTGCTCGGTGGACGGTGCGGCCGGGGCGGGCTCGGGGGCCGGCTCGGCGACCTGCTCGGCCTGCGGGGCCTGCTCGGCGGCAGGGGCGCCGGTGCCGTCGTCGATCAGCGCCAGCTCGGCGCCGACCTCGACCGTCTCGTCCTCGGCGACCTTGATGGAGGACAGCACGCCGGAAGCGGGGGCCGGGATCTCGGTGTCGACCTTGTCGGTCGAGACCTCGAGCAACGGCTCGTCGGCCTCGACACGCTCACCCTCGGCCTTCAGCCAACGGGTGACGGTGCCCTCGGTGACGCTCTCGCCGAGCGCCGGAAGGGTTACGGAAACCGCCATGGTTTCGGTTGCTCCTTACGAAATTGCGGAAGTCTGTGTCGTCGCGCCCAGTGACCGAGGGAGGTCAGTCGTGGGAGTGCAGCGGCTTGCCGGCCAGCGCCAGGTGCGCCTCGCCCATCGCCTCGTTCTGCGTCGGGTGGGCGTGCACCAGCTGGGCCACCTCGGCCGGCAGCGCCTCCCAGTTGTAGATCAGCTGGGCCTCGCCGACCTGCTCGCCCATGCGGTCGCCGACCATGTGGACGCCGACCACGGCACCGTCCTTGACCTGGACGAGCTTGATCTCGCCCGTGGTCTTCAGGATCTTGCTCTTGCCGTTGCCCGCCAGGTTGTACTTCAGGGCGACGACCTTGTCCGCACCGTAGATCTCCTTGGCCTTGGCCTCGGTGATGCCCACGGAGGCGACCTCCGGGTGGCAGTACGTCACCCGCGGCACGCCGTCGTAGTCGACCGGGACGGTCTTCAGGCCGGCCAGCCGCTCCGCCACCAGCATGCCCTCGGCGAAGCCGACGTGCGCGAGCTGGAGGGTCGGGACGAGGTCACCGACGGCGGAGATGGTCGGGACGTTGGTCCGCATGTACTCGTCGACGAGGACGAAGCCGCGGTCCATCGCGACGCCGGCCTCCTCGTAGCCCAGGCCCTGCGAGACCGGGCCGCGGCCGATGGCGACGAGCAGCACCTCGGCCTCGAAGGACTTGCCGTCGGCCAGGGTGACCTTGACGCCGTCCTGGGTGTACTCGGCCTTCTCGAAGAAGGTGCCCAGGTTGAACTTGATGCCCCGCTTGCGGAAGGCGCGCTCCAGCAGCTTGGAGCTGTTCTCGTCCTCGACCGGCACGAGGTGCTTGAGGCCCTCGACGATCGTGACGTCGGTGCCGAAGGACTTCCACGCGGAGGCGAACTCGACGCCGATGACGCCGCCGCCCAGGACGATCGCGGACTTCGGCACGCGGTCGAGCTTGAGGGCGTGGTCGGAGGAGATGATCCGGTCGCCGTCGATGTCCAGGCCCGGCAGCGACTTCGGCACGGAGCCGGTCGCCAGCAGGACGTGGCGGCCCTGGATCCGCTGGCCGTTCACATCCACGGAGGTCGGGGAGGACAGGCGGCCCTCACCCTCGATGTAGGTCACCTTGCGCGAGGCGATCAGACCCTGCAGACCCTTGTACAGGCCCGAGATCACGTCGTCCTTGTACTTGTGCACGGCCGCCACGTCGATGCCCTCGAACGTGGCCTTCACGCCGAACTGCTCGCTCTCGCGGGCCTGGTCGGCGATCTCGCCCGCGTGCAGCAGGGCCTTGGTGGGGATGCACCCCTTGTGCAGGCAGGTACCGCCGACCTTGTCCTTCTCGATCAGGGCGACGTCCAGGCCCAGCTGCGCCCCGCGCAGGGCCGCGGCGTAACCACCGCTGCCACCGCCGAGGATCACTAGGTCGAAAACGGTGCTGGCGTCGTTCGCCACGTCACGTCCTCCATGCATGTGCGCCACGCCGGTCTCCAGTGACCGGTCGGCGGCTGGTGTCCGGCCGCTCTTTGTTCTCGGCCCTTAGGTGGGGGCCCTGTCCTGCCGAGCCCCATCTTCGCACTTGTAGGGGACCGACGAGACGTGGGGCCGGTGTGTGAGACGCCCCACGTTCGCTTGTAGCGGAGGAGGCGGAGACGTCCCTGGGGGCGCGGGGAACTGCGCGACCAGCCACAACGGACCCGCGGCCGCCCGAATCACCCGCACCCCCGAGCTCTCAGGCGCCCCTAGCCCAAGTCACCCGCAGCCGCCAGCTCGGCAACCCGCACCAGCGTCCGCACGGCCGTCCCCGTACCGCCCTTCGGCGTGTACCCGAACGGCCCGCCCTCGTTGAACGCCGGACCCGCGATGTCCAGGTGCGCCCACGCGATGCCCTCGCCCACGAACTCGCGCAGGAACAGACCGGCCACCAGACCGCCGCCCATCCGCTCGCCCATGTTCGCGATGTCCGCGGTCGGCGAGTCCATGCCCTTGCGCAGGTGCTCCGGCAGCGGCATCGGCCACGCCGGCTCGCCGACCTCCTCCGACGCCTCGTGCACCGCGGTGCGGAACGCGTCGTCGTTCGCCATGATCCCGTACGTCCGGCTGCCCAGCGCCAGCATCATCGCGCCGGTCAGCGTCGCCACGTCGATGATCGCGTCCGGCTTCTCCTGCGAGGCCGCCCACAGCGCGTCGGCGAGTACGAGCCGCCCCTCGGCGTCGGTGTTCAGCACCTCCACCGTCTTGCCGCTGTACATGCGCAGCACGTCACCCGGGCGGGTGGCGGAGCCCGACGGCATGTTCTCGGCCAGCGCCAGCCAGCCGGTCACGTTGACCTCCAGGCCCAGGCGCGCGGCGGCGACGACCGCGGCGAACACGGCGGCGGCACCGCTCATGTCGCACTTCATCGTCTCGTTGTGACCGGCCGGCTTCAGCGAGATGCCGCCCGAGTCGTAGGTGATGCCCTTGCCGACGAAGGCGAGCGACTTCGTCGCCTTGGCCGAGGTGTACGACAGCTTCACCAGCCGCGGGCCGGCCGCCGAACCGGCGCCGACGCCCAGGATGCCGCCGTAGCCGCCCTTGGTGAGCGCCTTCTCGTCGAGCACCTGCACCTTGATGCCGTGCTCCTTCGCGGCGGCCTGCGCCACCGCGGCGAACGCCTCGGGGTTGAGGTCGTTCGGCGGGGTGTTGATCAGGTCGCGGGCGCGGTTCAGCTCCTCGGAGACGGCCGCGGCGCGCTCGACCGCCGCCTTGTACGCCTTGTCGCGGGGCTTGCCGCCCAGCAGCGCGGCCTCCGCCAGCGGGGCCTTGCCGTTCTTGGCCTTCGCGTCCTTGCCGATCTCCTTGTAGGCGTCGAAGGAGTACGCGCCGAGCAGTACGCCCTCACCGACGGCGCCGGCGTCGGCGGCCTCGGTGAGCGGCAGGGCGAAGGCGGCCTTCTTGGAGCCGACGAGCGCGCGGGCGGCCACACCGGCGGCCCGGCGCAGCGCCTCGGCGTCGAAGCCGGCGTCCTTCTCGGGCTCGGCGCCCAGGCCCACCGCCACCACGACGGGTGCCTTGAAGCCGGACGGCGCGGGCAGCTTCGTCACCTCGCCCTCGGCGCCCGAGGCACCGAGGGTCTCCAGGACGCCGGCGAGCCGGCCGTCGTACGCCTTGTCCACGGCCTCGGCGCCCGGTGCGACGACCGGCCCCTTGGCGCCCTTGGCGACACCGATCACGATCGCGTCGGCCCGCAGGCCGGGCGCCGCGGCGGTGGAGAGAGTGAGAGCAGTCACGGTGGTGAATTCTCGCTTCCGTATGAAGTCTTGTGCGGCCGAATGCGGGTGGGTCGACCGGGCCCGACAACCGACCCTAGATCCCTCCTGCGATGCGGTCCTTACCTGGGCAGGCAAACACCCGGCACGAGCCTACGCTCGCGCCCGCGTCCGCTCCCTCCCGCGCCCCGCGTTTCCCGTGCCGCCGGGGCGTACGCGATCATTACCGGCTACGCCGCCCCCACCCTCTGGAGCACGCCCCATGAGACGCCCGGTCCTGCTGTCGGTCCTTCTCCTGCTGCTCGCGGGCTGCTCCACGGCGTCCCCCGACGACGGGCGGGAGAGTGCCGGTCACTGGCAGCCGCGCCCCGGCACCGCCTGGCAGTGGCAGCTCAGCGGCAAGCTGGACACCTCCGTCGACGTACCGGTCTACGACATCGACGGCTTCGACCACACGGGGGCCACGGTCGCCGGGCTGCACGACGACGGCCGCAAGGTCATCTGCTATCTCTCCACCGGCGCCTGGGAGGACTTCCGCCCCGACGCCGGGAAGTTCCCGGAGTCGGTGCTGGGCGAGGGCAACGGCTGGGAGGGCGAGCGGTGGCTGGACATCCGTGAGACGGACGTCCTCGAACCGCTGATGGCCGAGCGGATCGACATGTGCCGCGACAAGGGCTTCGACGCGGTCGAGCCGGACAACATGGACGGCTACAAGAACGACACCGGCTTCCCGCTCACCGCCGACGACCAGCTCCGCTACAACCGGCTGATCGCGCGGCTCGCCCACGACCGGGGCATGGCCGTCGGCCTGAAGAACGACCTGGACCAGATCCCCGAGCTGGTCGACGACTTCGACTTCGCGGTCAACGAGCAGTGCGCCCAGTACGGCGAGTGCGCCGACAACAAGCCGTTCGTCGACGCGGACAAGGCGGTCTTCCACGCCGAGTACGAGCTGCCGACCGACCGGTTCTGTGCCGAGTCGCGGGAGCTGGGGCTGAGTTCGATGCGGAAGGAGTACGAGCTGGGGGTGTGGCGGGAGGCCTGCTGAGGTCAGCCCAGGATCAGTACGACGAGGGCGGTGGTGGCCGCCGTCTCCGCGACCGAGCCGAAGACGTCGCCGGTGACCCCGCCGAAGCGGCGGACGCAGTGGCGCAGGAGAAGTTCGGCGACGGCGACGGCGCACAGTACGGCGAGTGCCGCACGGATCGCGTCGTAGGGGCCGGAGAGCGCGCCGGCCGCCGCCGCCGCTGCCGCCGTGACGGCGGCCGTGACCGCGAGCGCGCCACCCGACGGCACCGCTCCCGCGACCGCCGCGCCCAGGCCCTCCGGTCGGGCGGCGGGCACGCCGGTGCGGGCGGCGAGGGTCAGCGCCAGCCGGGCGGCGGCCGCCGAGACCACGGCGGCGAGCGCGCCGTGCGCCCAGGACGCGGCGTAGGCCTGCGCCAGCGCGGCCACCTGGGCCAGCAGCACGAAGAGCAGCGTGAGCACGCCGAACGGGCCGATGTCCGACTGCTTCATGATCCGCAGCGCGTCCTCGGCGGGCTTGCCGCTGCCGAGTCCGTCCGCGGTGTCGGCCAGCCCGTCCAGGTGCAGGCCGCGGGTGAGCACGGCGGGTACGGCGGCGGTGGCGACGGCGGCGAGCAGGGTGCCCGCGCCGAGGAGCAGCAGCAGGAGCCCGGCCGCGGCGGCGGCGACGCCGACGGCCAGGCCGGCCAGCGGTGCGCAGAGCATGCCGGCGCGGGCCGCCTCGCGGTCCCAGCGGGTCACCTTGACCGGGAACACGGTGAGGGTGCCGAAGGCGAAGCGGAGGCCGTCGGGGGAGGGGGTCCTGAGCACCGGCGCAGACTACCCGGCGGTCAGGAGGGCGTCGGCGGCGACCGGGGATAAAGTGCGCATATGGGAGATTGGTGGCAGCGCAACATCATGGAACCCGGGAAGCTGCCGCTGCTCCTCGCCCTGGGTGCCTTCGTGCTGACGTTCGTGATCACACGGGTGATCACCCGGCTCATCCGGGCGGGCAAGGGTCCCTTCGGCAACGTCGAGTCGGGCGGGGTGCACGTGCACCACGTCGTTCCGGGGGTCGTCCTCACCGTGGTCGGCGGTTTCGCCGCCGTCGCCGGGGGCCGGCACGGGTTCGGCTCCGCGCTTGCGGCGATCGTCTTCGGGGTCGGGGCGGGGCTGGTGCTGGACGAGTTCGCGCTGATCCTGCATCTCGACGACGTGTACTGGAGCGAGGCGGGGCGCAAGAGCGTGGAGGCCGTGGTGCTCACGGCGGCGCTGGTGGGGCTGGTCCTCGCCGGGTTCACGCCGTTCGGTGTCGACGGCATGTCCCAGGACGAGTTGCAGGACCGGGCGAACGTCATCGCGACCGTCGCGGGGAACTTCTTCTTCTCCCTCCTCGCCCTGGCCAAGGGCAAGGCGCGGCTCGCGGTCTTCGGGGTGATCGTGCCGCTCGTCGCCCTGATCGGCGCGGTCCGCCTGGCGCGGCCCGGCTCGCTGTGGGCCCGCCGCTTCTACGCCCGCCGGCCGCACGCCCGCGCCAAGTCCCACCTACGGGCCTACCGCCACGACCGCCGCTGGTCGGGGCCGCGCCGGGCGGTGCAGGACTGGATCGGGGGGCGGCCGGATGTGTAGGCCTCCGGTGGTGGGGTGGGTGCCGGGTGCCTGCGGCGCCGCTGCGGGTTCGGTGGGGGTTCGCGGTGCGCGTTCGGTTGTGTTGTGGGTCGGGGCCGCGCCGGGGGGTGTCCGTCCTCGGAACGGCGCGGAATCGGTTACTTGAAAGGTGCGGGGCGTTGACGCGCCAACCGCTGCGGGCGGACACCCCTGACACGTCCCCTTCCCGCCGTACGCGGCTATCCGTCCGTCTCGCTCAGCTGCGGGCCGCCATCCCGCCCCAGCTGCGGGCAGTCGTGCCGCTGGGGCGGCACGGGTGGGCGCAGCGGCACCCCGCAGCGCCGGGCCGCGCACCCACCCCCGACGGCCACACCCACGCCGGGTGACCGTGAACGCAGGGCCACGTCACCCCCGCTACCCCTCCCCGTCGGAGACGACCGGCAGCTCCGCCGCCAACGCCGCCGCGGCCTGTACCAGCGGAAGCGCCAGCAGGCCCCCCGCCCCCTCGCCCACCGTCACGCCCTGGGCGAGCAGCGGCTCCAGGGCCATCCGGTCCAGCGCCTTGGCCTGGCCCGGCTCCCCGCTGTCGTGCGCCGCCAGCCACCAGTCCGGTGCCCGGAAGGCGACCCGCTGCCCGACCAGCGCGCACGCGGCCGTCACGACGCCGTCCAGGATCACCGGCGTCTTCCGCACCGCGCTCTGCAGCAGGAAGCCCGTCATCGCGGCCAGGTCGGCCCCGCCCACCGTCGCGAGGAGCTGCAGCTGGTCCCCGAGGACCGGCCGCGCGCGGCGCAGCGCGTCGCGGATCGCCGCGCACTTGCGCATCCAGGCCAGGTCGTCGATGGCCAGCCCGCCCCGCCCGGTGACGACCGACGCGTCGGTGCCGCACAGCGCGGCGACCAGTACGCCCGCCGCCGTGGTGCCGCCCACGCTCACGTCGCCCAGCACCACCAGGTCCGTACCGGAGTCGGCCTCCTCGTCGGCCACCGCCATCCCGGCCCGGAAGGCGGCCTCCGCCTCCTCCAGGGTCAGCGCGTCCTCGATGTCGATGCGTCCACCGGCCCGCCGGACCCGGTGCGCCGAGACGTCGGCGGGCAGGGTGTCCGGGTCGCAGTCCAGGGCCATGTCGACCACCCGCACCGGTACGCCGAGGCGACGGGCCAGTACGGACACGGGGCGGCCGCCCTCCAGCACCTCGCGCACCAGCTCGCCCGCACCGCCCGCGGACCGTGCCGACACGCCGAGTTCGGCGACCTTGTGGTCACCGGCGAAGAGCACCACCCGGGGGTGTTCGACCGGCCGCACCGGCACGGTGGACCGCGCCGCGGCGAGCCACTCGCCCAGTTCGTCCAGGCGGCCCAGCGATCCGGGCGGCACGACCTGGCGCTCCCGGCGCGCCTCGGCGTCGCGGCGCACCCCGCCGTCGGGGCGCTCGATCAGATCGGTGAAGTCGTCGAGATTCAGCGAGCTCATTCGCCGAACAGTACCGGCCTGGGTCGAACACGACGGCGGGCCCGTCCACACCGCGCCCGGGGGGCGTCGTTCCCCGCTCGACGACGATCACCTACGTAACGTTTTGTCTGGATTGTCATTCGTTCTCTTCCTCGCGCGTCGGAGCCGCCCATGTCCGCACCGCCCGTCCCCTCGGCGCCGCCTCCCGTGCCCCCGGTTCCGCCCTTCCCCGGTTACGGGCCGCACCGTGCGGACTGCCCCTGGTGCGGGTCCCGGCGGCTGCGTTCCCGGCTGTTCGGCCAAGGGCCGCGGCGGGCCGCACCCGGTCACTGCGTCCTCGAGCGCTGCCTGGCGTGCGGGCACGGATTCCGCAATCCGCCGCTCGAGCCGGGGCTCGAACACCCGGTCGTCCGAGCCGCCGTCCGCCTCCGGTACGGGTCGGCCGCCCGCGCGATGTCCCGCCGCTGCCCGGAGCCCGAGAGCTGGCTGGACGTGGGCACCGGCGACGCCGACTTCCCCGATGCCGCACGGGCCTGTTTCCCGTACACCTCGTTCGACGGCCTGGACCCGACGCACCGGGTGCTGCGGGCCCGTGCCGTCGAGCGGGTCGAGGAGGCGTTCGTCGGCAGGCTGACGGACCCGCACATCCAGGCCCGGCTGCGGGGCCGCTATGACGTGGTGAGCCTCTTTCAGCAGCTGGAGCGGGTGCCCGACCCGCGTGCCGAACTGCGGGCCGCGCTGCACGTGCTGCGGCCCGGCGGTCATCTGCTCGTCGACGTGGCGGACCCGCGGCGGCTGCTCGTTCTTCCGGCGTGCGTGCGCGCTGAACTGGCCGCGCTGGACTGCACGGTGGTCACCGGGGCGCGGAGCCGGCGCGTCATCGCGCGCAAGGGGGCCGTCTCAGCCGCGTAGGACGAGGGCCTGGCCCGCCACCACCAGCAGTACCTGCTCGCACTCGTGCGCGAAGGCGGCGTTCAGGCGGCCGAGTTCGTCCCGGTAGCGGCGGCCGGACGCGGTGGCCGGGACGATGCCCGAGCCGACCTCGTTCGACACGGCGACGACCGTGCGCCGCGTGGCGCGCACCGCCTCCGTCAGGTCCCGTACCCGGTCGCGCAGGGCCCGTTCGCCGCCGTCGGCCCACTCCGCGTCGTCCCAGGCCCCCACGGCGTCCATCGCGTCCGTCAGCCACAGGGACAGGCAGTCGATGAGGAGGGGCGCTCCGTCGTCCTTGAGGAGCGGGACCAGGTCGCAGGTCTCCACGGTGCGCCACGAGCCCGGGCGCCGCTCGCGGTGTGCGCAGACCCGGGCCGCCCACTCCGTGTCCCCGCCCCGTGAGCCGCCGGTCGCGACGTACAGCACCTCCGGGAAGGACTCCAGCCGGCGTTCGGCCTCCACCGACTTGCCCGAGCGGGCGCCGCCCAGCACGAGGGTGCGGCGCGGTACGTCGGGTACGTCCTCGTAGGCGCCCACCACCAGCGTCGTGCCGTCCCGTACGGCCCGTGCCCCGGCCGCCGCGAGACGGCGGGCGAGCTCCCGGCCCGGCGGCACGTCGTGGCCCAGGTGGACGGCGACGACGTCCGTGGTGGCGCCGACCGCGCCCACCGCGCGCAGCCTCGCCAGCGCGTCCGGGCGGCCCACGACGTCCGCGAGGACCATGTCGTACGGCTCGGCGGGCTCCTCGAGGCCCGCCGGAGCGCCGCCCGGCGGCAGGTAGAGCAGCCGCTGTCCGTCCGGGCCCGTCACGGCGTACCCGGTGCCCGGCGCGTCCATCGCCACCGCCCGCACCCGGTGCCCGGTCAGCAGCGCCAGCTCCCGGCCGTCCGGCACCCGGCCCGGCTGCGGCAGCCCGGCGGGCACCTCCAGCGCCGGACCGTCGTGCGGGTGCGACAGCAGCACCTGGCGTACGCCGCTCAGGGAGCGCCCGGCGCGAGCGGCGGCGAACGCGGCGCCCGGGGTGAGGTCCAGCAGCAGGGCCCCGTCCACCAGCAGCGCGGTCGCCGCGCGCGCGTTCTCGCCCTGGGCGGCGGCACAGGCCGCGCAGGGGCAGTCGGGGCGGGGCAGGCCCGCGGGGGCACCGGTGCCGAGCAGAGTCACGTCCACGCCCTGATTTTCCCCGGTGGGGCGGCGGGGTGCGCGCCCGAGGCCCCCTAAGGGGGCGGGGCCCGTCCTCCAGGCCTGCTACGACGCGGTCGGCTCAGCGCATAGGCTGCGGGCGGAGGCCGGACCAAGATCCGGCTTCCGCTCTGCATGTGCTCACATCTTGGAGGCGTACATGGCGGCATGGACGTGGCGGTTCGAGACGGCCGGCGGGACTGAGGTCCAGCCCGCGGTCCAGCCCGAGGAGTTCACCACGCAAGGGGACGCCGAGTCCTGGATCGGGGAGCACTGGAAGGAACTCCAGGAGGGCGGCACGGACCAGGTGCGGCTGTTCGAGGACTCCACGGAGATCTACGGGCCGATGAGCCTGCACGCCGAAGAGGCCCAGGAACAGGAGTCGGCGGAGGGCTGAGTGGTGGAGTGGGGCGGGCGAGGGCCGACCGGCTCCCGCCCCCCTCACTGCTCGCCCAGGGTCACCTCGGCGGTGCGCTCGTCGCCGTCGCGGGTGTACGTCACCTTCGTCCTCTCGCCCGGCTCCATCGACGCCAGCGCTTCGGCCAGCGAGGTGATCGTGGTGATGTCCGTGTCACCCAGCCGGACGATGACGTCGCCGGGCCGCAGCCCCGCGTCGTCGGCGGCCCCGCCGTCGCTCACCTCGACGACGGCCACGCCCGCGGGCCGGTAGCCGTCGTCGACGACCGTGCGGGCGGTGATGCCGAGCGCCGCCCGGCCCGAGTCGGTCACCCGGCCGTCCTCGATGATCTGGTCGGCGACCGTCTTCACCATCGACGACGGGATGGCGAACCCGATCCCGGGCGCCGCGCTGTCGCTCATGCCCGGGTCGGTCGCGGCCAGCGTCGGGATGCCGATCACCTGGCCGTCGAGGTTCACCAGGGCGCCGCCGCTGTTGCCGGGGTTGATGGCCGCCGACGTCTGCACCATGTTGCCGATCGTCGCCCCCGTACCGCCGCCCTGGCGGCCCTCGGTGACGGTCCGTCCGACCGCCGACACGATGCCCTGCGTCACGCTGGAGGACAGCCCCAGCGGCGAGCCCATCGCCAGCACGATCTGCCCGACCGCCGCCTTCGAGGAGTCGCCGAAGCGGGCCGCCCTCATGCCCTCGGGCAGCCGGTCCAGCTTGATGACGGCGAGATCCTGCTCGGGGTAGGAGGAGACCAGCTTCGCGGCGAGGGCCTCCTCGGTGCGGGCGGTCGTCACCCGGAAGGTCCTGTCGTCCCCGACGACGTGCGCGTTGGTGACGATGTGCCCCTTGTCGTCGTACACGACGCCGGAACCCAGGGAGTCGCCCGCCTGGATCTGCACGACCGACGGGAGGACGTCCTCGATCACCCGCTGGTAGTCGGCCTGGAGGTCGTTCGCCGCGGCAGGCGCGGCGGCCTGCGCCGTGTCGCCCTCCTGCCCGCCGCGGGAGGCGGAGCCGGAGCAGCCGGTGAGCAGCAGCAGTGCGCAGGCCAGCAGGGCGAGCGGGGCGAGCAGCCTGGAGGGCGGGCGGGCGGGGGAAGCGTCCATGCCCCGAGTCTCACCGCGCGTCAGGACTCCGGCTTCCGGTGGGCACCCGAACGGGCGCCCGGGACGAGACGGGCGTCAGCCCCGTACGCCGCACAGGTGCAGCAGCGCCGCGACTGAGCGGTACGGATCGGTGCGACCGGCCCGCTCCTCCGCCGCCAGCAGCGTCTCCAGGTCGTCCGGGGGCGTGGCGCCGTCGGGGGCCGTGTCCGTGAAGACCCGGACGCCGTACCAGGTGTGCAGCGGGGCGCCGATGCCGGCGAGCTTCGCCGTCAGCGTCGCCAGCCGGTCCGCCCGGACGTGCAGTCCGAGGCGGTTGGTGTACTCGACGGTGTCGAAGGCGGCCAGGGCGCCCGCCCAGTCGCCGTACAGGCCGGGGCGCAGCGCGAGCGCGTCGCCGTTGCGCACCAGGAGGGACAGCAGTCCGCCCGGGGCGAGCATCCGGGCCAGCCCCGCGAGCAGCGGGTCGGGCTCCTCGACGTACATGAGCACGCCGTGGCACAGCACCACGTCGAAGCTGCCGGGCAGGAAGTGCACGCCGGTGTCCCGGCCGTCGCCCTCGACGATCCGCATCCGCTCCCGGATGCCCTCGGGCTGCCCGGCCAGCGCGTCCCGCGCCGCGGCGATCATCGTCGCGTCCCGCTCCACGCCGGTCACCTGGTGCCCGGCCCGTGCCAGCCGCAGCGCCTGGGTGCCCTGGCCCATGCCGACGTCGAGGACCCGCAGCCGCTTGCCCACCGGGAAGCGGCCGACTATCTGCTCGTCAAGCTGCCGGGCCACCAGCTCCTGCCGTACGACGTCCCGCAGACCCCCCAGCTTGTCCAGCCAGGCATCCGCCGCGCCCCCGGCGAACGGCGTCGTGCTCAGGGCCGCTCCCCGCGCTTGACCTGGGGCTTGGGCAGCCGGAGCCGGCGCATCTGGAGCGAGCGCATCAGCGCGTAGGCCACCGCGCCGCGCCTGCGGTCGTCGGGGAAGCGCTCGGCGAGGCGCTTCTTCAGCCGGAATCCGGTGACGAGCGAGTCGAGCACGATCAGCACGATCACGACCAGCCACAGCAGCAGCGCGACGTTCTGCAGCGAGGCCACCCGGATCATGCTCAGCACGAGGATGATCACGGCCATCGGCAGGAAGTACTCCGCGATGTTGAACCGCGAGTCGACGAAGTCGCGCGCGTACTTGCGGACCGGGCCCTTGTCGCGGGCCGGCAGGTACCGCTCGTCGCCGCTGGCCAGCGCCTCGCGCTGCTTGGCCAGCGCGGTCCGCCGCTCCTCGCGCTGGCGCTTGGCGGCCTCCTTGCGCGTCATCGGCGTATTGGACACGCTGCGGCGCTGGGACTGGGCCACGCTGCGCTTGGGCGTCGGCCTGCCCTTGGGGGCCTGCGGGTCACGGGGCTGCTTGGAGTCGGTCACCGGCGCGCTGACGGCGCTCTGGGCCTTCTCATCCTTGGCACGGCTACGGAACACAAAACCCAAGGGTACGGGGTGCGGGGGTGTGGACCCCAGTCCGGTGGGGAACGATCCGGCAACGCCGGTCGTCTGTAAAGGGACAGAGGGGACGTTGCGTACCGCCCCGGACACCGGGGTATTACGGACAACCCCGGGGAGCACCTACTCCCTACGCCGGACCGGGAGCGTACGCAGTCGTCCTTGGGGATGAGCGCATCCGTCCCCGAACAGTGCGGTAATGGATGCAGGGCCCGTACTGTGGGTTCTGTCGCAGGTGCTGGAGCTGGAGTCGGTCAGAAGGGGGCGCGCGAAGCCCATGAGCGGTGTCATGAAGCGTATGGGGATGATCTTCCGCGCGAAGGCCAACAAGGCCCTGGACCGGGCCGAGGACCCGCGCGAGACCCTCGATTACTCGTACCAGAAACAGCTGGAGCTGCTGCAGAAGGTGCGCCGCGGCGTCGCCGACGTGGCGACCAGCCGCAAGCGGCTCGAGCTGCAGCTCAACCAGCTCCAGTCCCAGTCGTCGAAGCTGGAGGACCAGGGCCGCAAGGCGCTCGCGCTGGGCCGCGAGGACCTGGCCCGCGAGGCGCTCTCCCGCCGCGCGGCGCTCCAGCAGCAGGTGACCGACCTGGAGACCCAGCACGCCACCCTCCAGGGCGAGGAGGAGAAGCTCACCCTCGCGGCCCAACGCCTCCAGGCCAAGGTGGACGCCTTCCGCACCAAGAAGGAGACCATCAAGGCCACCTACACGGCCGCCCAGGCGCAGACCCGCATCGGCGAGGCGTTCTCCGGCATCTCCGAGGAGATGGGCGACGTGGGCCTGGCCATCCAGCGCGCCGAGGACAAGACCGCCCAGCTCCAGGCCCGGGCCGGCGCCATCGACGAACTGCTCGCCTCCGGCGCCCTCGACGACCAGTCCGGCATGCACAAGGACGACATCCAGGCCGAGCTGGACCGGCTCTCCGGTGGTACGGATGTAGAGCTGGAGCTGCAGCGGATGAAGGCCGAGCTGGCCGGCGGCAGCACGTCCGACCGGCAGGCCCTCGAAGGCGGTCAGGACCAGGGCCAGCAGCAGGACCGGCAGCAGCCGCAGGACACCCCGCGCTTCGACAAGCAGTAGGCCACGCCTAGGAGGGCGACATGATCGTACGGATCATGGGGGAGGGACAGCTGACGCTGGCCGACGGCCGGCTCACCGAGCTGAACAAGCTGGACGACGAACTCCAGGCCGAGATGGAGAACGGCGACGGCCCCGGTTTCCGCGCGACCCTCCAGGCCCTCCTGGCCAAGGTGCGGGAGCTGGGGGAGCCGCTGCCGGAGGACTCCCTGGAGCCGTCCGACCTCATCCTCCCGTCCTCGGACGCGACCCTGGAGGAGGTCCAGGAGCTGCTGAGCGACGACGGCCTGATCCCGGACGGTGGGTAGTCTCTTTTCAGCCCGTCCGGCGTTTGAGGACGAGGCCGTCCAGGCCGAAGCGGGGGCCTGGGGGCGCAGCCCCCAGCAGACGCCCACCGCACGCGGGCTTACTCATAAGACGCGCCCACTCCAGCTACCGTAAAAAAACCATGCACACCCTCGCCCGCGCCCGCTGCACCCTGGGCGCCCACCCCTCCGCACTGGACGCCGCCCTCGCGGCGGCCGTCCTGGTGTGCATGGTCGCCGGCTCCTTCGTGGACCCGCACGGGCCCCAGGGCGTCAGCTGGGCCCTGCGCACCCCCGACGCGCTCAGCCTCGCCCTCATGGCCGTCGGTGCCGCCGCGCTCGTCTTCCGGCGCCGGGCCCCGCTGGTGGTCCTCGCGGTCACCGGCTGCGTCTCCGTGGTCGAGAGCGTCACCGGCGACCCCCGCGTCCCCGTCGTCATGTCCGCCGTGCTAGCCCTCTACACGGTCGCCGCCTCCACCGACCGCCCCACCACGTGGCGGGTCGGCCTGCTCACCATGACCGTGCTGACCGGCGCCGCCATGCTGGCCGGACCGCTGCCCTGGTACGCGCAGGAGAACCTCGCCGTCTTCGCCTGGACCGGCATCGGTGCCAGCGCCGGGGACGCGGTCCGCAGCCGGCGCGCCTTCGTCCAGGCCATCCGGGACCGGGCCGAGAAGGCCGAACGCACCCGGGAGGAAGAGGCCCGCCGCCGGGTCGCCGAGGAGCGGCTGCGCATCGCCCGCGACCTGCACGACGTGGTCGCCCACCACATCGCCCTGGTCAACGTGCAGGCCGGGGTCGCCGCCCACGTCATGGACAAGCGGCCCGACCAGGCCAAGGAGGCCCTGGCCCACGTACGGACGGCCAGCCGCTCCGCACTCGACGAGCTGCGCGCCACCGTCGGCCTGCTCCGCCAGTCCGACGACCCCAAGGCCCCGACCGAGCCCGCCCCCGGCCTGGACCGCCTCGACGAACTCGTCGCCACCTTCCACCACGCCGGACTGCACGTCGAGGTGGCCCGCACCGACCAGGGCACCGACCTGCCCACCGCCGTCGACCTGGCCGCGTACCGCATCATCCAGGAGGCGCTGACCAACGTGCAGAAGCACGCGGGGACGCGGGCGAAGGCCGAGGTCAGCGTCGTGCGGGTGGGGCCGAACATCGAGGTCACCGTGCTCGACGACGGGGCCGGCGGCAGTACCGCCGAGACCCACGCGCCGGCCGGCGGCGGCCACGGCCTGCTCGGTATGCGCGAGCGCGTCACCGCCGTGCGCGGCACTCTCACCACCGGTCCCCGCTACGGGGGCGGTTTCCGCGTCCATGCGATCCTTCCGGTCAGGAACCGCACCGACGCCGCCACCGATGCAGCAAAGGACCCCGCATGACGATCCGTGTCCTGCTCGCCGACGACCAGGCACTGCTGCGCAGCGCCTTCAGGGTGCTGGTCGACTCCGAGCCCGACATGGAGGTGGTGGGGGAGGCGTCCGACGGCGCGGAGGCGGCCCGGCTGGCCGCCGAACGGCGGGCCGACGTGGTGCTGATGGACATCCGGATGCCCGGCACGGACGGCCTGGCCGCCACCCGCATGATCAGCGCCGACCCGTCCCTCGCCCACGTCCGCGTGGTCATCCTGACCACCTTCGAGGTCGACGACTACGTGGTGCAGTCGCTGCGCGCGGGCGCCTCCGGCTTCCTCGGCAAGGGCTCCGAACCCGAGGAGCTGCTCAGCGCGATCCGGGTCGCGGCCGGCGGTGAGGCGCTGCTGTCGCCGACCGCCACCAAGGGACTGATCGCCCGCTTCCTCGCCCAGGAGGGCACCGGGGACGGCGCGGAGCGCGACCCGGCGCGCGCCGAGCGGCTGGAGTCGCTGACCGTGCGCGAGCGCGAGGTGCTGGTCCAGGTCGCCGGGGGACTGTCCAACGACGAGATCGCCGAGCGGCTGGAGGTCAGCCCGCTCACCGTGAAGACGCACGTGAACCGGGCGATGGCCAAGCTGGGCGCCCGCGACCGCGCCCAGCTGGTCGTCATCGCCTACGAGTCCGGGCTGGTACGTCCAAGGGTGGAGTGACCCGGAGCCGGGCGTACTGCGGCCGGAGTATGCGCGGGATAAGGAAAGGGACCTGGGACCTAGGGAACCGGGGTCACTCATGGACCAGGGTGTTGGGGTGGGCGTACCGATGTGCCCCGTCCCCACCGCTCGGCCACAGAAGAGAGACCCTGATCCATGTCCTGGCTGTCGAGATTCAGCCTCGCGCAACGGGCCCTGATAGGCCTGATGTCGATCGTCGCGCTCGTCTTCGGCGCGATCGCCATCCCCCAGCTCAAGCAGCAGCTGCTGCCCACCATCGAACTGCCCATGGTGTCCGTGCTCGCCCCGTACCAGGGCGCCTCGCCGGACGTGGTCGAGAAGCAGGTCGTCGAGCCGATCGAGGACAGTCTCGAGGCGGTCGACGGGATCTCGGGCATCACCTCGACGGCCAGTGAGGGCAACGCCGTCATCATGGCGTCCTTCGACTACGGCAACGGCACCCAGCAGCTCGTCGCCGACGTCCAGCAGGCCGTCAACCGGGCCCGCGCCCAGCTCCCCGACGACGTGGACCCGCAGGTCATCTCCGGGTCGACGGACGACATCCCGACCGTCGTCCTCGCCGTCACCTCGGGCAAGGACCAGCAGGCCCTGGCCGACCAGCTGGACAAGACGGTCGTCACCGAGCTCAAGGACATCGACGGCGTCGCCCAGGTGATGGTCGACGGCGTCCGCGACGTCCAGGTCACCGTCACTCCGGACCCGGCGAAGCTCGCCGAGGCCGGCGTCACCCCGCAGGCCCTCGCCCAGTCCCTCCAGGCCGGCGGCGCGACCGTCCCGGCGGGCTCCTTCGACGAGGCCGGCGCCAACCGCACCGTGCAGGTCGGCGGCGGCTACACCTCGCTGCAGCAGATCCAGGACCTCATGGTCACCGGCGAGGGCGTCGACAAGCCCGTCCGCCTCGCCGACGTCGCCACCGTCAAGGAGGAGGAGGCCAAGGCCGACTCCCTCACCCGCACCAACGGCGAGCCGAGCCTGGCCGTCGCCGTCACCATGGACCACGACGGCAGCGCGGTCGCCATCTCGAACGCCGTCGAGGACAAGCTCCCCGGCCTGCGCGAGCAGCTCGGCTCCGGCGCGACGCTCACCGTCGTCAGCGACCAGGGACCGGCGGTCTCCAAGGCCATCGAGGGCCTGACCACCGAGGGCGCCCTCGGTCTGGTCTTCGCCGTCGTGATCATCCTGGTCTTCCTGGCGTCCATCCGCTCCACCCTGGTCACCGCGGTCTCCATCCCGCTGTCGGTGGTGCTCGCGCTGATCGTGCTGTGGACGCGCGACCTGTCGCTGAACATGCTGACGCTGGGCGCGCTCACCATCGCCATCGGCCGGGTCGTCGACGACTCGATCGTGGTCCTGGAGAACATCAAGCGGCACCTCGGCTACGGCGAGGAACGCCAGGAGGCGATCCTCAAGGCGGTCCGCGAGGTCGCCGGAGCGGTCACCTCCTCCACCCTCACCACGGTCGCCGTCTTCCTGCCGATCGGCCTGGTCGGCGGCATGGTCGGCGAGCTGTTCGGCTCCTTCAGCCTCACCGTCACCGCGGCGCTGCTGGCCTCCCTGCTGGTGTCGCTCACGGTCGTCCCGGTGCTGTCGTACTGGTTCCTGCGCCCGCCGAAGGGCACCCCCGAGGACGCGGCCGAGGCTCGCCGCCTGGCCGAGGAGAAGGAGGCCAAGAGCCGCCTCCAGCGCCTCTACGTCCCGGTCCTGCGCTTCGCCACCCGCCGCCGCGTCACCAGCCTGGCCATCGCGGTCGTCGTGCTGCTCGGCACGTTCGGCATGGCGCCGCTGCTGAAGACCAACTTCTTCGACCAGGGCGAGCAGAAGGTCCTCAGCATCAAGCAGGAGCTGAAGCCCGGCACCAGCCTGAACGCGACGAACGCGCAGGCCGAGAAGGTCGAGAAGCTGCTCGGCGACACCGAGGGCATCAAGGACTTCCAGGTCACCATCGGTTCGTCCGGCTTCATGGCCGCCTTCGGCGGCGGCACGGACACCAACCAGGCCTCGTACCAGCTCATGCTGGAGGACTCGGCGAACGCCGAGGACGTCCAGGACCACATCGAGGACGGGCTCGCGAAGCTCGACGGCATCGGCACCACCACGGTCGCCGCCGGTGACGGCTTCGCCAGTCAGGACCTGAGCGTCGTCGTCAAGGCGGCCGACGCGAAGGTGCTGCGCGAGGCGTCCGAGGAGGTCCGCGAGACCGTCGCCGGGCTCGACGACGTCACCGACGTCACCAGCGACCTGGCGCAGAGCGTGCCGCGCATCTCGGTCAAGGCCACCCCGAAGGCCGCCGAGGCCGGCTTCAACGACCAGACGCTCGGCGCGGCCGTCGCCCAGGCGGTGCGCGGCACCCCGGCCGCCAAGGCGACCCTGGACGACACCGAGCGCGACGTCGTGATCCGGTCGGCCCAGCCGGCGACGACCATGGCCGAGCTGAAGGCCCTGAACCTGGGCCCGGTCAAGCTCGGCGACATCGCCATCGTGCAGCTGGTGGACGGGCCGGTGTCGATGACCCGCATCGACGGTCAGCGCGCGGCGACCATCACCGCCAAGCCGACCGGCGACAACACCGGCGCGGTCGGCACCGAGCTCCAGACGGAGATCGACGCGCTGGACCTGCCGGCCGGTGCCACGGCCGAGATCGGCGGCGTCACCGCCGACCAGGACGAGGCGTTCGTCAACCTGGGCCTGGCCATGCTCGCGGCGATCGCGATCGTCTTCATGCTGCTGGTGGGCACCTTCCGGTCGCTGGCCCAGCCGCTGATCCTGCTGGTGTCCATCCCGTTCGCGGCGACCGGCGCGATCGGCCTGCTGCTCGCCACCGGCACCCCGATGGGTGTCCCGGCGATGATCGGCATGCTGATGCTGATCGGCATCGTGGTCACCAACGCCATCGTGCTGATCGACCTGATCAACCAGTACCGCAGGCAGGGCCACGGCGTCGTGGAGGCCGTGATCGAGGGCGGCCGGCACCGTCTGCGCCCGATCCTCATGACGGCCCTGGCGACGATCTTCGCCCTCCTCCCGATGGCGCTGGGCGTCACCGGCGAGGGCGGCTTCATCGCCCAGCCGCTGGCCGTGGTGGTGATCGGCGGTCTGATCACCTCGACGCTGCTGACGCTGCTCCTCGTCCCGACGCTCTACGCGATGCTGGAGCTCCGCAAGGAGCGGCGCGCGAAGAAGCGGGCGGCGAAGAAGGGCCTGCCCGAGCAGCCGAAGCCTGCGGAGGAGCCGGAGCCGGCCCAGGTCTGACACCCGTCGGTACGGCGAAGGGGCGCTCCCGTGGAGTCATCACGGGGGCGCCCCGCTGTCAGTGCCGTGCGCTTCACTGGCGGCCATGGAGCTCACGCAAGCGACCGTCAATGATCTGCTGACCCGGCTCGGTCCGGGGCCCAGGCACCTCCCTCTGCCCGGCGACCTCGACCCGCGGGACCTGATCGACCTCCTCGGCGACCGGTTCGGTGCCCCGCGCACCCTCGTCCTCGACGGCTTCACCGATCCGACCGTCGACGAGTCGTCGGGCGCGGCACTCCTCGCCCCCTTCGAGGGCCGGGCGGTGACGATACGGGTGTGGGCGTACGGCGACCAGTGGGTCGGCGCGGGTACGGCACGGGACGCCGAGGGGATCGAGGGGCCGGTGCTGGCGGTCGCTCACCGGCGGGTGCCGCAGCCCCTGGCCGTCGTTCCGGGCGAGGACGTCGACTGGGTGGAGCGGCTGGTGGGGATCACCGGCTGGACCCGGCCCGCCCGGCGGCCGGACACGGACTGGACGGAGGCCGAGTCACGCCTGGGCACCGCGCTGCCGACCGACTACAAGCGCATGGTCGAGACGTTCGGCGACGGCGCCTTCGACGGGTATCTGGGCCTCTTCCAGGAGCCGTGGGCGGACCGCGGGGACGGCGGTCGGTTCGTCTGGGCGGGCACCGAGCACGAGGACCAGTACGGCTGGAGGGCCGACGGCGGCGATCCCGACCGCTGGCCCGTCCTGGTCCGGTCCTTCGACGGCGAGGACCTCGTCTTCGACTGCGGGGCCGCGGAGTTCGTCTGCCGCGTCCTCGTCGACCCCCAGCACCCGTACACGATGGCCCGCTATTTCGACACCCACTGGTTCATGAGCTACCGGGACGCTGACTGACCGCCCCCCGCCGTGCCGCTCCTCAGTGCTCGCAGAGGGAGAACTCCCGCTCGTAGAGCTGCTCGTTGTGCTCGTCGACGAAGAGCTTGCGCTCCCGCATGAGCTCTTCGCGGTGGCCCTTGGCCTCTTCGAGCGTCATGGTCGAGGTGTCGGCCCAGGGTTGCTGCGGCGGCACGTCGGAGGTCGAGACGATCCGCTCCGACGGGTCGATCAGGAAGAACGCGAGGATCTTGCGGTGGCCCGGGCGGGTGGAGTCCGCGAGGCGGAACTCACCGACGCGGTGCTGCAGGACGTTCGGGAACGCCAGGCAGCGGCCCGCCGGGGTCGACGCCGACCCCAGCACCTGGTTCAGCGCGTCCTCGTTCTCCAGGCCGTAGACGTCGCGCATGCCGTTGTCGTCGTTCTGCTCGTAGTGCGGGTCGTCGAGCGCCGTCCGGAAGCTCAGCCGGCTCTCGGTGATGTTCTCGCTGTCCCAGTAGTAGATGCCGGTCGAGACGATCCGCTCGTTCAGCATGCCCTCGACGTGCCAGGAGCCGCCGGCGTACTCGGGCCGGTCCGGGGTGAGGTGGATGGTGGCGAGCTTGACGACGACCTGGAGCCGGCGGCCGCGCAGGTCGACGCGCGCCGTGTCGCCGGGCGCCTCGGGCGCGGTGAACTCCGGGGCGTCCGGGACGGTCGGCCGGCGGTTCTCCCACCAGTCGTCGCTGGCCTCTTCCCAGGCCTCCATGGCCTCTTCGTAGGCCGCCTCGTCGTTGAAGGAGTCCTCGTCGGGTTCCTCCGGCTCCTGCGACTCGTCGTACCACCCGTAGGGATCGGCCTCGATCCGCAGGGGACGCGGATGGCGCAGGTCGGTGAGGACGTTCTCCAGCAGCGGGCGCATGCGCGCGAACAGGTCGGGCAGGACGGAGGCCAGTGCGCGATGATCCTCGGGGTGGACGTTGTTGACGTACGAACGGAAGGTGACGTCGCCGTCGTCGCTGACGTCCACGTCCGTGGGCAGCCACTGGAACTTCTCCGAGAACTCGTACTTCGAGTAGCGGTCCGTCGGGTTCCGCCAGGCCCGCTCGGGTGCGCCGCTCACCTCCCGGACCAGGCAGAACAGGGAGGGGTGGACCAGGTCCAGTACCTGGCTGTCGGACCCGGGATGCCAGTCCCGCTCCTCCTCGGGAACCTCTTCCAGCACCCGGACCGCCTCGGCCAGCCGGGAGCGGAGCCTGTCGTCGATCAGTGTGTCCGACTGCCACACCCCGTCGACGGCGGACACCTCGACGCCGGCCCGGGCGTCCCGCAGCGCGGCGTAGTGCGCGAGCTCGGCGAGCACGTAGCGGACCTGTGCCTCGGTGAGGCCCTGGTCGACCGCCTCCCGCGACCATCTGTCGACGATGCCGGGGTCGTGCATCTTCTCGAACCACCCCGGCTTCGACCGGATGTGGGCGCTGCACAGGATCATCTCGAGTTCCCGGAGCGTCCGGGGTTTCGCGGACGATATGGAACGGGTCGAGTGGAAGGGCAGGGGGAAAGCGGGCAGGCCGGTCAATGCTCTGAGTCCTCGTCAGTCGGTGTGCGGGCGGCGGGAAGCCTACGGCAGCGGACTGACACCGCGGCCGTGGGCTTCCGCCCGCCCGGACCGACCCCGACCGGATTACGGCAGTGCCAGCATCCGCTCCAGCGCCAGCTTCGCGAACGCCTCGGTCTCCTTGTCGACCTCGATGCGGTTGACGAGGGTGCCCTCGGCCAGCGACTCCAGCGCCCAGACCAGGTGCGGGAGGTCGATGCGGTTCATCGTCGAGCAGAAGCAGACCGTCTTGTCGAGGAAGACGATCTCCTTGTCCTCCGCGGCGAAACGGTTCGCCAGCCGCCGGACCAGGTTCAGCTCGGTGCCGATGGCCCACTTGGAACCGGCCGGGGCCGCCTCCAGGGCCTTGATGATGTACTCGGTCGAGCCGACGTAGTCCGCCGCCGCGACGACCTCGTGCTTGCACTCGGGGTGCACCAGGACGTTCACGCCCGGTATGCGCGCCCGCACGTCGTCGACCGAGTCGAGGCTGAAGCGGCCGTGCACCGAGCAGTGCCCGCGCCACAGGATCATCTTCGCGCCGCGCAGCTCCTCCGCCGTCAGCCCGCCGTTCGGCCGGTGCGGGTTGTAGACGACGCAGTCCTCCAGCGACATGCCCATGTCCCGCACCGCGGTGTTGCGGCCCAGGTGCTGGTCGGGCAGGAAGAGCACCTTCTCGCCCTGCTCGAAGGCCCAGTCCAGGGCGCGCTTGGCGTTGGACGAGGTGCAGATGGTGCCGCCGTGCCTGCCGGTGAACGCCTTGATGTCCGCGGAGGAGTTCATGTACGAGACGGGCACGACCTGCTCGGCGATCCCGGCCTCGGTCAGCACGTCCCAGCACTCGGCGACCTGCTCGGCCGTCGCCATGTCCGCCATGGAGCAGCCGGCCGCCAGGTCGGGCAGGACCACCTTCTGGTCGTCCGAGGTCAGGATGTCGGCCGACTCCGCCATGAAGTGCACACCGCAGAAGACGATGTACTCGGCCTCCGGGCGCGCGGCCGCGTCCCGGGCCAGCTTGAAGGAGTCCCCGGTGACGTCGGCGAACTGGATGACCTCGTCGCGCTGGTAGTGGTGACCGAGCACGAAGACCTTGTCACCGAGCTTCTCCTTGGCCGCGCGGGCACGCGCCACCAGGTCCGGGTCGGAGGGCGAGGGCAGGTCGCCGGGGCAGTCCACGCCGCGCTCGCTCGTCGGGTCCGCCTCGCGGCCGAGCAGCAGCAGGGCGAGGGGCGTCGGCTGTACGTCGAGCTCCTGGGGTTGGGCGGTGGTCACGACACGCACCCTTTCTACTTTTCGTCGAACTGACGCTATATATCATAACCCGTTCACGTCACTTTGACGATGCCCATAGTGTCGGTGTGACGTGAATCCCGGCGCCCGAGCCGCTGACCGCTCCCCGGGGCGTGTGCGAGCATGAAGGGACGAGCCGAGGAGAAAGACACGGCCCCGGCCCGGAATGAATACGCGGCCCCGTCGGTTGAAACCGTCGGCAAGCAGTCTCCGTACAACCCGGGAGAGATGTAGATGTCCGTATCGGACGAGTCCACCACCGTCACCGACGGCATCATCGTGACCGACGCCGCCGCGGCCAAGGTCAAGGCCCTGCTCGACCAGGAAGGCCGTGACGACCTGGCGCTGCGCGTCGCCGTCCAGCCCGGCGGCTGCTCCGGCCTGCGCTACCAGCTCTTCTTCGACGAGCGCTCGCTCGACGGCGACGTGGTGAAGGACTTCGACGGCGTCAAGGTCACCACCGACCGCATGAGCGCCCCGTACCTGGGCGGCGCCACCATCGACTTCGTGGACACGATCGAGAAGCAGGGCTTCACGATCGACAACCCGAACGCGACGGGCTCCTGCGCCTGCGGCGACTCCTTCAGCTGAGCCGCGCGGCGCCGGCCGACGGCGTGTGTGAGAGGGGCGGCGGCCCGGGACACCCCGGGCCGCCGCCCCTTTCACCTCCTTACGCGGTCACCGGCCTCCGGACGGCGCCGGCAGCCGCGCGCCCGGCTTGTGCGCCGGGATCTCCTCGCCGTCCGACCCCACGACCTTCCGGTCGCCCAGCGGCTCGTCGAGCGGCACCGTCCGCTCGTACTCCTTGGCGATCAGGATGCAGACCTTCTCCGGGTGCGGTGTCTCGGTCACGGTGACCGTCACCTTCCCCTCGCTCTCCTTCGCCGTCGCCTCGTAGTCGGAGCAGACCCCGCCCGTGAAGTGCACGGTCAGCTCCCCGCCCTCGGCCGTGTAGCCCCGCACCTCCACGTCCCGCGGGTCACCGTCCGGCGCCGAGGTCGGCCCGTCGGACGGGGCGGGAGCCGCGGTGGTCAGGTACTTCGGGTCGACGGCCGGGTAGGTGACCGTGACGGCGTCGTCCGCACCCGGCGTCCTCACCTCGAACAGCCAGGACGGCACCAGCGTCCGCCGCCCCTCGACCGGGTGCGCGGCCAGCCCGAACACCGCCTCCTCGACCGTCACCGCCTGCTTCTCCGGCTTCTTCGGCGTGCCCGTCGGCAGCTCGCAGGGCGTGTCCGCGCCGTCCCCGTGCGGTACGGGGCTCGCGCAGCCCCCGATGCCGGCGCCGGGCGCACTGCCCGGCGCGTTCAGCAGCGCCAGCGTCTCCTCGGCACCCAGGACGGGGTACGTGTCCCCCTTGACCGGCTCCTTCACCTGCCCGCTGCCGCCGACCACGTCGCCCCGCGCCCCGACGACCACACCGGTCGTCCAGCCGTACGTGGGCAGCCCGCCGACCTCGGGTTCGGCGTTCACGGCCCGCCGGGCGCCCATGACCTGACCGGCGTCCACCTTGGCGTCGTCCTGGCCCAGCGCCTTCAGCACCGGCGCCGCCGCCTTCTTCGCCGCCGCCTCGCTCACCGGGTCGCCCGCCCCGTCGGCGGACGGGGCCTTGCACACGGCGCCCTTCTTGCAGTTGTCCGTGCCCGGTGCGTAGCGGTGGAAGGTCCAGGTGCCCGGCGCCTGCCTGCTCACGGTGAGCAGCGGCCCGGAGCCGTCCCTGGCGTTGCCCACCTTCCACGCGTCGCCCCGCACCCGCGGCGCACCCTCGACGCCGAGCGCCTTCGCCAGGCGGGCCACCTCCTCCTCGGTGACCTCGCCCTCGGCCCGGTAGACGGGCGCCGAGCCGGGCCCTTCGGGGAGCGGGCCGTCGGCGCGGTAGGTGACGCCGTACGGGTTCGGCTCGCCGGGCGCGATGCCGTTCGTACCGTCCTGGCCGTCCTGACCGCCCTCGCCGCCCGGCGAAGGCGCCCCGTAGCCGTCCAGGGCCAGCGGCGGGGGAGTGCCGTCGCCCGACGCGCCGGACGACGTACCGCCGCCGTCCTGGCCGCCACCGGACGCGGACGTGGCCAGGTACGCCCCGCCGGTCCCGACCAACAGCACGGCGGCGGCGACGGACGCGACGGCGAGTGCCGGGGGACGCCGCCGCGCGGGACGCCCGGTGCCGGCCTCGTCGGCGGCGGTGGCGTCGTCGTTGTCGGGTCGCTCGGTGTTCACCGCATCGCTCCTTCGGCTGTTACTGGGGACAGCGATGGGACGCGGTGGAGGAGGATCCGGTTCCCGGTGGCCTCAGTCGCCGTAGTCGGACATCGCGTCCAGCAGCCTGGCCGACGTCTGCGGCACGCGCACGCCGTGGAGCAGCGAGACGGGGACGGGACGGGTCGCCACCTCGACCGGAGCCTCCCAGCGCGGGGCCATCCGGGCGCAGTCGCCGCGCAGCGACGCCAGGTCGCCGTCCAGATCGGCCGGGGCGGGGTCGACGGTCCTCAGGTTCGTCATAAGAGAACCGTAGGCACGTCCGGGACCGTGGAGAAAGTTGTACTACCGGGTAGTTTCGCCTGCTTCGGCCAGACGGCACTCCCGGGTAGCGTGAACTGTCAACCCGCCTCCCCTCAGGAGAGAGTCCACGCCGTGCGCATCGCAGTCACCGGCTCCATCGCCACCGACCACCTCATGACCTTCCCCGGCCGATTCTCCGACCAGCTCGTCGCGGACCAGTTGCACACGGTCTCGCTCTCCTTCCTGGTCGACCAGCTCGACGTGCGCCGGGGCGGCGTCGCCGCGAACATCGCCTTCGGCATGGGCCAGCTCGGCACCCGGCCGATCCTGGTCGGCGCGGCCGGCTCCGACTTCGACGAGTACCGGGCCTGGCTGGACCGGCACGGCGTCGACACCGGCTCGGTCCGCATCTCCGAGACCCTGCACACCGCCCGCTTCGTCTGCACCACCGACGCCGACCACAACCAGATCGGCTCCTTCTACACCGGTGCGATGAGCGAGGCCCGCCTCATCGAGCTCAAGACCGTCGCCGACCGCGTGGGCGGCCTCGACCTGGTCTCCATCGGCGCCGACGACCCGGAGGCGATGCTCCGGCACACCGAGGAGTGCCGGGCGCGGTCGATCCCCTTCGCCGCGGACTTCTCCCAGCAGATCGCCCGGATGAACGGCGACGAGATCCGGATACTGCTGGACGGGGCGACCTACCTCTTCTCCAACGAGTACGAGAAGGGGCTCATCGAGACCAAGACCGGCTGGACGGACGAGGAGATCCTCGGCCGCGTCGGGTGCCGCGTCACCACCCTCGGCGCGCGGGGCGTGCGGATCGAGCGGGCCGGCGAGGAGACCATCGAGGTCGGCGTCCCCGACGAGGAGCGCAAGGCCGACCCGACGGGCGTCGGCGACGCCTTCCGCGCGGGGTTCCTGTCGGGACTGGCGTGGGGGGTGTCGTTGGAGCGGGCGGCGCAGGTGGGGTGCATGCTGGCGACTCTCGTCATCGAGACGGTGGGGACGCAGGAGTACCAGTTGCGGCGCGGGCACTTCATGGAGCGGTTTACGAAGGCGTACGGGGATGAGGCGGCGGAGGAGGTTCGGGGGCGGCTGGGGTGAATTGCCGGGTGCGGGTGCGTGGGGGCTGGTCGCGCCCACGCGGCGGAGCCGCAAATCGACACAGCCCCGCGCCCCTATGAGCCTCACCTGATCCGGCGGACCAGGTAAGCCGTTCCCTTCACTGCCTCCTCCTCGCCCACGTACTCCTGCCCCCGCATCTCGCACCAGGCCGGGATGTCCAGGCGGGCGGCCTCGTCGTCGGAGAGGACGCGGACCGTGGCGCCGACGGGGACGTCGCCGATGACCTTGGCGAGTTCGATCACCGGGATGGGGCAGCGCCGGCCGATCGCGTCCACGACGAGGTCGCCCCCGGTCCGCGGGGCGGCCTCCGTGGCCGCCGGCGCCCCGAGCTTCTCCCGCACCGCGGCCACCGTGCCCGGCAGTACCTCCAGGAACCGCTCGACGTCCTCGGCCGGTGCCCCCGGCGGCAGGGACACCCGGACGTTGCCCTCGCTGAGCACCCCCATCGCCTTCAGGACGTGGCTCGGTGCCAGGGTGCTGCTGGTGCAGGACGACCCGGAGGAGACCGAGAAGCCCGCACGGTCGAGCTCGTGCAGCAAAGTCTCCCCGTCGACATAGAGACAGGAGAAGGTGACGACGCCGGGCAGCCGGCGCTCCGGATCGCCGACCACCTCCACGTCCGGCACCAGACCCGGCACCCGGGCCCGGATCCGCTCCGTCAGCTCCCGCAGCCGGGCCGCCTCCGCGGCCGCCTCGGCGCGCACCGCTCGCAGCGACGCCGCCGCGGCCACGATCGCCGGGAGGTTCTCGAAACCGGGCGCCCGCCCCGACTCCCGCTCGTCCCCCGGCCCTTGCGGCGCGAACCGCACCCCTTTGCGTACGACGAGCAGCCCGACCCCGGACGGCCCGCCCCACTTGTGCGCGCTGCCCGCGAGCAGCGACCAGTCACCCGCGACCTTCCCCCACCCCAGCGACTGCGCCGCGTCCACCAGCAGCGGCACGCCCGCCGCCCGGCAGGCCTCGGCCACCTCCGCCACCGGCTGCTCGGTGCCCACCTCGTGGTTGGCCGACTGGAGGCAGGCCAGCGCGGTGCCGTCGCGCAGGGCATCTGCGTACGCCGCGGGGTCCACGGCGCCCGTCCGGTCCACGGGAACCCGCGTGACCGACCCGCCGCCGGCCTCGTGCACCTCGGCCGCGTGCAGTACGGAGGAGTGTTCGACCGCTGACACGATCAGGTGGGACCCGGCACGACGCCGCCCGGCCAGCGCCCCGGCGACCCCCGAATGGACCGCCCGCGTCCCCGAAGGGGTGAACACCAACTCGTCCGCCCGGCACCCCACGGCCTCCGCGGCCGCCTCCCGGGCAGCATCGAGCAGCATCCGCGCCCGCCGCCCTTCCCGGTACAGCCGCGCGGGATCGGCCCACCCTTCGTCGAGGGAGGCCTGAAGGGCCTGCCGGGCAACAGGATGAAGCGGAACAGCGGAAGCAGCGTCAAAGTAGGCCACACAGCAACGCTATGACGTCCGGCAGGGAAGCGCCGACCAGGGGCGCGGGGAACTGCGCGACAAGCCACAACGCACCGTCAGCCGCCGACGAACCCCCAGCTCGCACCCCCCATAGGCGCCCCGCCCCACCCTTTCAGGGTGCCCCCCGGCGCGTATGCCACCCTCCCCGCGAACCCTCGGAGAGCGTCGGCTAGGGTTTGGTCCGCATAAACATCAAACCCCTGCCCGACGCAGGGCGGCGACCGACCAGCGAGAAGGCCGCAGCCGAACAGCGCGGGCGAGACTCTCGGGAAGGCGCTACGTGAGTCCCAACGGCTCCGACCGCTCGCCGCGGCGCCCGATGCGGCGGAAGCTGCTGCAGGCACTGACCGCGGGCCTGGTCCTGGCGACCGCCACCGGTTGCACATACGAGGACTTCCCCCGCCTCGGCATGCCCACCCCAACCACGGAAGAGGCTCCGCGGATCCTCTCCCTGTGGCAGGGCTCCTGGGCAGCCGCGCTGGCCACCGGCGTGCTGGTGTGGGGCCTGATCCTGTGGAGTTGCTTCTTCCATCGGCGCAGCCGCACCAAGGTCGAGGTTCCTCCGCAGAACAGGTACAACCTGCCCATCGAGGCGCTGTACACCATCGTTCCGCTCGTCATCGTCTCGGTGCTGTTCTACTTCACCGCCCGCGACGAGTCCGAGCTCATGAGCCTGAAGAAGAAGCCCGACCTCACGGTCAACGTGGTCGGCTTCCAGTGGAGCTGGTGCTTCAACCACATCCAGAACGTCGAGGGTTCCACCGGCGACGCCAAGACCTCCAAGGAACTGGCCGCCATCCCGGACCGCTTCAAGGCAGACTTCCCGGCGAACGCCGGCGGCGTCTACGACTGCGGTGTCCCGGGCACGAGGAACCCGCAGAACGGCAACCCCGGCCCGACCCTCTGGCTCCCCAAGGGCAAGACGGTCCGCTTCGTCCTGACCTCGCGTGACGTCATCCACTCCTTCTGGGTGGTGCCGTTCCTCATGAAGCAGGACGTCATCCCGGGCCACACCAACGCCTTCGAGGTGACCCCCAACAAGGAGGGCACCTTCATGGGCAAGTGCGCCGAACTGTGCGGCGTGGACCACTCCCGGATGCTGTTCAACGTGAAGGTCGTCTCCCCGGAGCGCTACGAGCAGCACCTTCAGGACCTCGCTAAGAAGGGGCAGACCGGTTACGTTCCCGCCGGCATCGCGCAGACGAGCCACGAGAAGAACCGGGAGACGAACAACCTGTGAGCATCCTCAATGAACCCCAGGGTGCCGCGGCAGGGTCCCACTACGAGGACGAACTGCCGGTCCGGCGCCAGAGGCGTGGCGAGATCGTGGTGAAGTGGCTGACGACCACCGACCACAAGACGATCGGCACGCTGTACCTGGTGACGTCGTTCGCGTTCTTCGTGATCGGCGGCGTGATGGCGCTGCTCATGCGCGCCGAGCTGGCCCGCCCGGGCCTGCAGATCATGTCGAACGAGCAGTTCAACCAGTCGTTCACGATGCACGGCACGATCATGCTGCTGATGTTCGCGACGCCGCTGTTCTCCGGCTTCGCGAACTGGATCATGCCGCTGCAGATCGGCGCGCCGGACGTGGCGTTCCCGCGGCTGAACATGTTCGCCTACTGGCTGTACCTCTTCGGCTCGCTGATCGCGGTGGGCGGCTTCCTGACGCCGCAGGGCGCGGCCGACTTCGGCTGGTTCGCCTACTCGCCGCTGTCCGACGCGGTGCACTCGCCGGGCATCGGCGGTGACCTGTGGATCATGGGTCTGGCCTTCTCCGGCTTCGGCACGATCCTCGGCTCGGTCAACTTCATCACCACGATCATCTGCATGCGCGCGCCCGGCATGACCATGTTCCGCATGCCGATCTTCACCTGGAACGTGCTGCTGACCGGTGTGCTGGTCCTGCTGGCCTTCCCGGTCCTGGCCGCGGCCCTGTTCGCGCTCGAGGCGGACCGCAAGTTCGGTGCGCACATCTTCGACTCGGCCAACGGCGGAGCGTTGCTGTGGCAACACCTGTTCTGGTTCTTCGGGCATCCAGAGGTGTACATCATCGCGCTGCCGTTCTTCGGCATCGTCAGTGAGATCATCCCGGTGTTCTCCCGGAAGCCGATCTTCGGCTACATGGGTCTGATCGCCGCGACGATCGCCATCGCCGGTCTGTCGGTGACGGTGTGGGCGCACCACATGTACGTCACGGGCGGCGTGCTGTTGCCGTTCTTCTCCTTCATGACCTTCCTGATCGCGGTCCCGACCGGTGTGAAGTTCTTCAACTGGATCGGCACCATGTGGAAGGGTTCACTCAGCTTCGAGACACCGATGCTGTGGTCCACCGGCTTCCTGATCACCTTCCTCTTCGGTGGTCTGACCGGTGTCATCCTGGCCTCGCCGCCGCTGGACTTCCACGTCTCGGACTCGTACTTCGTGGTGGCGCACTTCCACTACGTGGTGTTCGGCACCGTGGTGTTCGCGATGTTCGCCGGCTTCCACTTCTGGTGGCCGAAGTTCACCGGCAAGCTGCTGGACGAGCGCCTGGGCAAGATCACCTTCTGGACGCTGTTCATCGGCTTCCACGGCACCTTCCTGGTCCAGCACTGGCTCGGTGCCGAGGGCATGCCGCGCCGGTACGCCGACTACCTGGACGCCGACGGCTTCACCGCGCTGAACACGATCTCGACGATCAGCTCGTTCCTGCTCGGCATGTCCCTGCTGCCGTTCTTCTACAACATCTGGAAGACGGCCAAGTACGGCAAGCCGGTCAACGTGGACGACCCGTGGGGCTACGGCCGTTCGCTGGAGTGGGCGACCTCCTGCCCGCCGCCGCGGCACAACTTCCTCACCCTGCCGCGCATCCGCAGTGAATCCCCCGCCTTCGACCTGCACCACCCGGAGGTCTCGGCGATCGACCAGCTCGAGAACGTCGGTCACGGTGAGAAGACCCTCGCCGGCGGCAAGGAGGCCGGCAAGTGAAGATCCAGGGACAGCTCTTCATCTGGCTGAGCGTCTTCATCCTGGCCGTCGCGATCGTCTACGGCTACTGGTCGATGGAGCCGGCCGGCACCACGGCCCTCTTCCTGGCCTTCGGCCTGGCCCTCATGATCGGCTTCTACCTGGCCTTCACGGCCAGGCGGGTCGACGCCGGTGCCCAGGACAACAAGGAAGCGGACGTCGCGGACGAGGCCGGCGAGGTCGGGTTCTTCAGCCCGCACAGCTGGCAGCCGCTGGCGCTCGGTATCGGCGGGGCGCTCGCCTTCCTGAGCATCGCGCTGGGCTGGTGGCTGATGTACTTCTCGGCCCCGGTCATCCTCATCGGCCTGTTCGGCTGGGTCTTCGAGTACTACCGCGGTGAGAACCGCACCCAGTAGCACGCGCCGCGCGCCGAGGGGCCCGGACACTCCGCCAGGAGCGTCCGGGCCCCTTCGTCTGCCGCACCTCTCCTCACTCGTCCGGCTTACCCGCCGTGCCGCCGTTGACGTTGCTCCCTAGCGTGAGGACATGAACAAGACGGTTCACTTCCAGGCGCGGGGGCGTACGGTCGTCGGCTGCACCCTGCTGGTGATCGCCCTCGGCGCGAGCGTCACCGCCTGCACCAGCGGCGGCGACGACGAGCACCCCCTGTCCGCCGCGCCCTACGACGCGGCCGGCCAGATCTCCTTCAACGGCCCCACGGACGCCGGGAAGAAGGCCGACCCGGACAAGCCCCTGGAGGTCGTCGCCGAGGGCGCCGACGGGCGCATCACGGACGTCACGGCCGTGGACGCGGCGGGACGCTACGTGGCGGGCGAACTCTCCGCCGACGGGACCCGCTGGCACAGCACCTCACCACTGGCCGCCAACGCCCGCTACACGGTCCGCGTGAGCACCGAGGACGGCGACGGCGCTCCTGGCCGCAAGGTCCTCACCTTCGAGACCGGCAGGCCCAGCGCCAAGAAGACCCTGGACGTCTCCTTCGGGCCCGAGGCGGGCGCGTACGGCGTCGGCCAGCCCGTCACCGCGGAGCTGAGCCAGCCGGTCGCGGACCCGGCCCAGCGGGCCATAGTGGAGCGCGCCCTGAAGGTGCGGTCCACGCCCGCGGTGGAGGGAGCCTGGTACTGGGTGGACGACAAGAAGCTCCACTACCGGCCCAAGGAGTACTGGCCCGCCCACGCCACCATCCAGGTCAGCAGCACCCTCGACGGCATCAAGGTCGGCGACCGGATGTGGGGCGGCACCGCGAAGCCCCTGACCATCACCACGGACGACCGCGTCGTGGCCGTCACCGACGCCGCCGCCCACACACTGACGGTCTACCGGGACGGCGAGGCGATCCGGCAGATCCCCGTCACCACCGGCAAGCCCGGGTTCGAGACCCGCAACGGCGTCAAGGTCGTCCTGGGCAAGGAACCCTTCGTACGCATGCGCAGCAGCACCGTCGGCATCGCCGAGGGCTCCTCGGAGTCGTACGACCTGCCCGTCTACTTCGCCACCCGGGTCACCTGGAGCGGCGAGTACGTGCACGCCGCCCCCTGGTCCGTCGGCTCCCAGGGCTCCGCCAACGTCAGCCACGGCTGCGTCGGCATGAGCACCGCCAACGCGGAGTGGTTCTTCGGCGCCGTCCAGGAGGGCGACCTCGTCGAGGTCGTGAACTCGGGCGGCGACATGATGGAGCCCTTCGGCAACGGCTTCGGCGACTGGAACCTGGACTGGACCAAATGGACCACGGGCAGCGCCCTCACGGGCGGCACGGGAGGCACAGCAAACCAGGACACGGCCAGGCTGCGGCCAACGGTTGTGTAGCGCCCCGACAGGGGCGCGGGGAACTGCGCGATCAACCCCCACCGGCCCGCAGCCGCCGGACAACGTGAAGGACCGAGCTCCTAGGCGCTCTGCAGCCTCCTCTGCCGCAGCAGAGAAGCCAGCGCACCCGCGAACTCAACGGGCTCCACAGGCAACGCCACAGCCGCCTCCGCCCGGCTCCACGTCGCCAGCCACGCGTCCTGCGGCCGCGCGATCAGCAACAGCACCGGCGGGCACCGGAACACCTCGTCCTTGATCTGCCGGCACAGCCCCATGCCGCCCATCGGCACGGCCTCGCCGTCCAGCACGCAGACGTCGATGCCGCCCTTGTCCAGCTCCTTGATCACGGCGGCCGGAGTCGCGCACTCCACGAACTCGACCACGGGCACGTCCGGGGCGGGCCGGCGACCGGTCGCCAGCCGCACCTGCTCGCGGGTGTTGGAGTCGTCGCTGTAGACCAGCACCGTGGCGGTCGGCTGCATGCTTCCTCCGATACGCAGTGAAACAGTCGTAGCCCGTCGCGCCGGATGCTACTCCCTCCCACGGCCCGTCAACACTGGTTCGGACACGGCTTCGACGGGCCGTTCGATGGGCCATACGGGCAGTACAGACGGGGGGAACACACCGAACGGCACCCCCCGGGGTGAGGGCGGGATAAGCGACCGACATAATGTCGGTCGTGGCGACAGCAACGACAGTAGAAACCGGGCACGCGCACCCGTCGGTCAACCGGCCGAACCTCACCAGCGTCGGAACCATCATCTGGTTGAGTTCCGAGCTGATGTTCTTCGCGGCCCTCTTCGCGATGTACTTCACCCTGCGATCGGTGACCGGCCCGGACTTCTGGTCCGAGAAGGCCGACGCGCTGAACTTCCCGTTCTCCGCGACGAACACCACGATCCTGGTGCTCTCCTCCCTCACCTGCCAGCTCGGCGTGTTCGCGGCCGAGCGCGGTGACGTGAAGAAGCTCAGGATGTGGTTCATCGTCACCTTCGTGATGGGTGCGATCTTCATCGGCGGTCAGGTGTTCGAGTACACCGAGCTGGTCAAGCACGAGGGCCTCTCGCTCTCGTCGGACCCGTACGGCTCGGTGTTCTACCTGACCACCGGCTTCCACGGACTGCACGTGACGGGCGGCCTCATCGCCTTCCTGCTGGTCCTCGGCCGCACCTACGCGGCCCGGAGGTTCACTCACGAGCAGGCGACCGCCGCCATCGTCGTGTCCTACTACTGGCACTTCGTCGATGTCGTCTGGATCGGCCTCTTCGCCACGATCTACATGATCAAGTAGTCGCGGCACGCACCCGCGCAATACCAGAAGCATCGACGCAGAAGATCCTGACACCGGGGTAATCCGTGAAAAAGCTCTCCGCACGACGACGCCACCCGCTGGCGGCGCTCGTCGTCCTACTCCTCGCGCTGGCATGCACAGGGGGGCTGTACGCCGCGTTCGCACCCGCGGACAAGGCGCAGGCCGATGAAACCGCCCAGTCCCTCGCCATCGAAGAGGGCAAGAAGCTCTACGCCGTCGGCTGTGCCAGCTGCCACGGCACCGGAGGTCAGGGCACCACCGACGGTCCGAGCCTGGTCGGCGTGGGCGCCGCGGCCGTCGACTTCCAGGTGGGCACCGGCCGCATGCCGGCCCAGCAGCCGGGCGCGCAGGTCCCGCGCAAGAAGGTGATCTACTCCCAGGCGGAGATCGACCAGCTCGCGGCCTTCGTCGCCTCGCTGGGTGCCGGTCCGGCCATCCCGTCGGAGGAGAAGTACGGCCCGCAGGGCGCGGACATCGCCAAGGGCGGTGAGCTGTTCCGCAACAACTGCGCGCAGTGCCACAACTTCACCGGCAAGGGCGGCGCGCTGACGCACGGCAAGTACGCGCCGAGCCTCGAGGACGTCGATCCCAAGCACATCTACGAGGCCATGCAGACCGGCCCGCAGAACATGCCCTCCTTCCCCGACAGCACGCTGACGGAGCAGAACAAGAAGGACATCATCGCCTACCTGGACGCGGTCAACTCGGACGACACCGTGAACCCCGGCGGTCTCTCGCTCGGCGGTCTCGGACCGGTCAGTGAGGGCCTCTTCGGCTGGATCTTCGGCCTCGGCGGCTGCATCGCCGTCGCCGTGTGGGTCGCCGCTCGGACCGCAAAGGCCAAGAAGTCATGAGTAGCCAAGACATTCCAGAAGAGAACCTGCCCGCCGAGCACGGCGGCGCCCACGCGCCGAAGCCCGCGGACGACAAGAACCCGTTCGCGGACCCGGGCCTGCCGCCCCACGAGCACCGCATCCAGGACATCGACGAGCGGGCCGCCAAGCGGTCCGAGCGCACGGTCGCCCTGATGTTCACGGTCTCGATGCTGGCGACCATCGGCTTCATCGCCTCGTTCGTCGCGATCCCGCACGACAAGTCGATCTACGTCTGGCCGATCGGGCACGTCAACGCGATGAACCTCGCGCTGGGCCTGACCCTGGGCGTGGCGCTGTTCGCCATCGGCGCGGGCGCCGTCCACTGGGCGCGCACCCTGATGTCCGACGAGGAGGTCGCCGACGAGCGGCACCCGATCGAGGCGTCTCCCGAGACCCGTGCCAAGGTCCACGCGGACTTCAAGCAGGGCGCCAAGGAGTCGGTGATCGGCCGGCGCAAGCTGATCCGCAACACGATGCTGGGCGCGCTCACCCTGGTGCCGCTCTCCGGCGTCGTCCTGCTGCGCGACCTCGGCCCGCTGCCCGGGACCAAGCTGCGCCACACGCTGTGGTCCAAGGGCAAGCTGATCGTCAACATGAACACGAACGAGCCGATGCGTCCGTCGGACATCGCGGTCGGTTCGCTCACCTTCGCCAAGCCCGAGGGCCTGGACGAGCACGACCACGGCTTCCAGAACGAGATCGCCAAGGCGGCCCTGATGCTCATCCGGCTGGAGCCGGAGGCCATCAAGGACAAGCAGGAGCTCGAGTGGTCCCACGAGGGCATCGTGGCGTACTCGAAGATCTGCACCCACGTCGGTTGCCCGATCTCGCTGTACGAGCAGCAGACGCACCACGCGCTGTGCCCCTGCCACCAGTCCACCTTCGACCTCGCCGACGGTGCCCGGGTGATCTTCGGTCCCGCCGGTCACCCGCTGCCACAGCTGCGCATCGGCGTGAACGACGAGGGCTACCTCGAGGCGCTCAGCGACTTCGCGGAGCCCGTCGGTCCTGCATTCTGGGAGCGCGGATGAGTACTGCAGCCAACGAATCACCCCGCTCTCGCGGGAAGGCCCCGGCCGGCGAACGCGTCGCCGACTGGGCCGACGGCCGGCTCGGGATCTACTCCCTGGCCAAGGCCAACATGCGCAAGATCTTCCCGGACCACTGGTCCTTCATGCTCGGTGAGATCTGCCTCTACAGCTTCATCATCATCATCCTCACGGGTGTGTACCTGACGCTGTTCTTCCACCCGTCGATGAACGAGGTGGAGTACCACGGCGCGTACGTCCCGATGCAGGGACAGCTGATGAGTGAGGCGTACAAGTCGACGCTCGACATCAGCTTCGAGGTGCGCGGCGGTCTGCTGATCCGGCAGATCCACCACTGGGCGGCGATCATCTTCCTCGCCGGCATGTTCGTGCACATGATGCGCGTCTTCTTCACCGGCGCGTTCCGCAAGCCGCGTGAGATCAACTGGCTGTTCGGCTTCCTGCTGTTCGTCCTCGGCATGTTCACCGGCTTCACCGGTTACTCGCTCCCGGACGACCTGCTCTCCGGCACCGGTGTCCGCTTCACCCAGGGCGCGATCCTGTCCGTGCCGATCGTCGGCACGTACATCTCGATGTTCCTGTTCGGCGGGGAGTTCCCCGGGACCGACTTCGTCGCCCGGTTCTACTCGATCCACATCCTGCTGCTGCCGGGCATCATGCTCGGTCTCGTGGTCGGCCACCTGATCCTGGTCTTCTACCACAAGCACACACAGTTCGCGGGTCCCGGCAAGACCAACAAGAACGTGGTCGGCATGCCGCTGCTGCCGGTGTACATGGCGAAGGCGGGAGGCTTCTTCTTCCTGGTCTTCGGTGTCATCGCGGCCATCGCCGGCATCGCCTCGGTCAACCCGATCTGGAGCATCGGCCCCTACCGGCCGGACATGGTGTCCACCGGCGCCCAGCCGGACTGGTACATGGGCTTCGCCGAGGGTCTGGTCCGCGCCATGCCGGGCTGGGAGATCAACTTCTGGGGCCACACACTGGTCCTGGGTGTGTTCATCCCGCTGGTGATCTTCGGTATCTTCCTCGCGGTCATCGCCCTCTACCCGTTCATCGAGTCGTGGGTGACCGGGGACAAGCGCGAGCACCACATCCTGGACCGCCCGCGCAACGCCCCGACCCGTACGGCCTTCGGTGTCGCCTGGGTCACCGCGTACATGATCATGCTGATCGGTGGTGGCAACGACATCGTCGCCACGCACTTCCACCTGTCGATCAACGCGGTCACCTGGTTCGTCCGCATCGGGTTCTTCGTCGGCCCGGTCATCGCCTTCGTGATCACCAAGCGGATCTGCCTCGGCCTCCAGCGCCGGGACAAGGAGAAGGTGCTGCATGGGCGCGAGTCCGGCATCATCAAGCGCCTGCCGCACGGTGAGTTCATCGAGGTGCACGAGCCGCTCAGCCAGGAGCAGCTGCACACGCTCACGGCCCACGAGCAGTACAAGCCGGCCGAGATCGGCCCGACGGTCGACGAGAACGGCGTCCGGCGCAAGGTGAAGCGCACGGACAAGCTGCGCGCCAAGCTCAGCAAGTCGTACTACGGCGAGGAGTCGCAGATTCCGAAGCCGACCGTCGAGGAGTACAAGGAGATCACGAGCGGCCACGGCCACCACTGACCCTCCAGCGTCGCCACACCACGGTCGAAGGGCCCCGTCCGTTCCGCGGACGGGGCCCTTCGCCGTGCCCGGGGCTGGATAGGGTGGGAGCACACCTTCTTTCCGTCATGCACACGATTCAGGAGCGGCTCATGAGCGCTTTGACCCCCGCTGGAGGCGACACCGCGGCGGGCCGCTCCTGGCCCGCCCTGCTGAACGGACTGGCCGACGGCCGGGACCTGACCGCCGACGAGACCGCCTGGGCGCTGGACGTGATCATGCGCGGCGAGGCGACCGACGCGCAGATCGCCGGCTTCGCGGTCGGCCTCCGCTTCAAGGGGGAGACCGTCGAGGAGATCTCCGGTCTCGTCCGCACCATGTACGCGCACGCCAACGTGATCGAGGTACCGGGGCGGACGGTCGACATCGTCGGCACCGGCGGCGACGGCGCGAAGACCGTCAACATCTCCACCATGTCGGCGATCGTGGTGGCCGGCACCGGCGCCAAGGTCGTCAAGCACGGCAACCGGGCCGCCTCCTCGGCGTCGGGGGCCTCCGACGTCCTGGAGAAGCTGGGCGTCAATCTGGAGCTGACGCCGAAGCGGGTGGCGGAGGTCGCCGAGGAGGCCGGCATCACCTTCTGCTTCGCCGTGAAGTTCCACCCCGCGCTGCGCCACGTGGCGGCGGCCCGCGGCCAGCTCGGCATCCGCACGGTCTTCAACTTCCTGGGCCCGCTGACCAACCCGGCGGGCGTGAAGTCCCAGGCGATCGGCGTCGCGCACGCCCGGATGGCGCCGATCATCGCCGGTGTCTTCGCCGAACGCGGGCACTCCTCCCTGGTCTTCCGCGGCGACGACGGCCTCGACGAGCTGACCACGACCGCCACCTCGCGCGTCTGGGTCGTGCGGGACGGCCGGGTGACCGAGGAGACCTTCGACCCGCGGGACGTCGGCCTCGAACTGGTCCCGGTCGAGGCGCTGCGCGGCGCCGACGCCTCCTACAACGCCGACGTCGCCCGCCGCCTGCTGGCCGGCGAGAGGGGCCCCGTGCGGGACGCGGTGCTGCTGAACTCCGCGGCGGCCCTGGTGGCCCTGGAGCCCGGCGACGGCCCGCTCACCGACCAGATCCGGGCCGGCATGGACCGGGCCGCCGAGTCGATCGACTCCGGCGCGGCCAGGAGGGCCCTGGAGCGCTGGGTGGCGGCGACCAACGCGTAGCCCGCCGTCTCCGTGCGACGTGTGACGTGCGTCCCGCGATCCGGACTCGGGTTGCGGGGCGCCGATCACTTCCCATAGGTTTTTCGACAGGTCATGAGTGACAGTCATGAGGCCCCGGCCGACTGTCCGGCAACCCTCCGTCCGTGGCGGGGTGCCCCGGGTGAAGACCAGGCCGTGGACAGCAAGGTTCACGGCAAGCGCGGACCCCTCGCGAAACCAGGGGTCCTGGGTCGTCCGAGGGAGTCTTCCGTGAACCAGCGAATGCGATAGGGCCGCAGAGCCCCGCTTCCGCACACACCTTCTTCTCTTTCACAGCGCCCTGCTGCGCGCTGGTCCTCACGGGAGTCCGCCATGTCCGTACCCACCGCTGTCGCCACCCCGCTGCCCGTTCTCGGCCGCGATGTCACCGTCCCGCTCGTCACCGGCGGAGAGGTCACCTACGCCGCGCTCGACTACGCCGCCAGCGCGCCCGCCCTCCAGCGGGTCTGGGACGACGTGGCGGCCTACGCCCCCTACTACGGCAGCGTGCACCGCGGGGCCGGGTACCTGTCGCAGCTGTCGACCGACCTGTTCGAGAACGCCCGCAGGTCCGTCACCGAGTTCCTCGGCTGTCGGGACACCGACCAGGTGGTCTTCACCCGGTCCACCACCGACTCCCTCAACCTGCTCGCCGCCGCGCTGCCGGCCGGCTGCCGGGTCTTCGTCTTCGAGACCGAGCACCATGCCTCGCTGCTGCCCTGGCGGGACGCGGACGTGACCTACCTCGACGCCCCGCGCACCCCGGCGCAGGCCGTCGAGACCCTGGAGCGCGCCCTCGCCGCCCGTGAGCCCTACGGACCCGCGCTGGTCTGCGTCACCGGCGCCTCCAACGTCACCGGCGAGCTGTGGCCGGTGCGGGAACTGGCCGCCGCCGCGCACGCCCACGGCGCCCGGATCGTGCTCGACGCCGCCCAGCTCGCCCCGCACCACCCCGTCTCGGTGGCCGACCTGGACGTGGACTGGGTCGCCTTCTCCGGGCACAAGCTGTACGCCCCCTTCGGCTCCGGCGTGCTGGCCGGCCGCGCCGACTGGCTGCGCGAGGCGGAGCCGTACCTCGCGGGCGGCGGCGCCAGCCGCAGCGTCTCCCGGCGCGCCGACGGCGGCGTGGACGTGCGGTGGCACGACAGCGCCGCCCGGCACGAGGCGGGCTCGCCCAACGTCATCGGCGCCTACGCGATCGCCTCCGCCTGCAAGGCGCTCACCGAGGCCGGGTTCGACACACTGGTCGCGCGCGAGGAGTACCTGATCGGGAAGGTGCGTGAAGGGCTCGCCGAGGTGCCCGAGGTGCGGGTGCTGTCCCTCTTCGGCGACGACGCCCCCCGCGTCGGCGTGCTCTCCTTCGTCGTCGAGGGCTGGAACAGCTCCCACTTCGCCGCCGCGCTCTCCGCCGAGTACGGCATCGGCGTGCGCGACGGTCTCTTCTGCGCCCACCCGCTGGTGCGCACCCTGCTCGGCAGCGACCCCGAGACGCAGGGCGAGTGCGGCGCCCCCGAGGCGGCGCCCGGCGAGAAGTCCCTCAACGCCATCCGCGTCAGCTTCGGCGCCGGCACCCCGGACGAGCACGTCGAGCGGTTCGTGGACGCCGTCAAGGAGCTGGTGAGCGACGGCGCCCGCTGGAACTACCGCACCGAGGACGGCCGTTGCGTGCCCGACACGTCCACCGCCGACACCGCCGCCGGGACCTCCACGGTCTGAGCCGCCCGGCCCGGCAGCCGCGAGCCGAGCAGGACCATCCGCAGGGCCCGCTCGGTGGCGTCCGTGAGGAGTTCCGCGGCGCGCACCAGCGCGTCCGCCAACGCCATCGGCGCCGGCATGATGCCGTGGAAGGCGTCCACCCCGGGCACCTCGTGCGCGCCCTCGCCGAGCGTGCCGGCCAGCGCCAGGACGGGACGGCCGTGCAGCTTGGCACGCCGGGCCACCTCGGCCGGGACCTTGCCGCGCGGCGTCTGGTGGTCGAGGGCGCCCTCGGCGGTGAGCACGAGGTCGGCGCGGGCCAGCCGGGCGTCCAGGTCGAGGTGGTCGAGGAGGACGTCGAAGCGGGGCAGCAGCCGGGCCCCGACGGCGGCCAGACCCGCGCCCAGCCCGCCGGAGGCGCCGGTACCGGGGCCCGTGCGCAGGTCGGCGCCGATCACACCCAGGTCGCGGGTGAGGACGCGCGCCCAGTTCTCCAGCCCGGCCGACAACTCCTCGACCTGCGCGGGCGTCGCCCCCTTCTGCGGGCCGAACACCCGCGCCACGCCCCGCTCCCCGCACAGCACGTTGAACGGGTTGCAGGCGACCAGCAGCTCGGTGTCCTTCAGGCGGGGGTCGAGGCCTGCCGGATCGATGCGGGCGAGGCGGACCAGTTCCCGTCCGCCGTGCGGGAGTTCGAAGCCGTCCGCGTCCAGCAGCCGGGCGCCGAGCGCCTGGAGCGCCCCCGCGCCCCCGTCGGACGTACCCGAGTCGCCGCAGCCGATCAGGATGCGCCGTACGCCGGTGTCGAGCGCGGCGCGGATCAGCTCGCCGACGCCGTACGTGGTGGTGGCGCCCGGATCGCGCAGGGCGCGGGGGACCAGGGACAGGCCCGCGACGGCCGCCATCTCCACCACCGCCGTGTCCTGGCCGCCGAGCAGTGCGAAGTGAGTGCCGACCGGTTCGCCGACCGGGCCGGTGGCGGCCAGCGCGACCAGCCGCCCGCCGGTCGCGGCGGCCAGCGCGCAGGCGGTGCCCTCGCCGCCGTCGACGAGCGGGATGCGGTCGATCTCGGCGTCCGGCAGCACCCGGCGGACGCCCGCCGCGATGGCGTCGGCGGCGGCCTGGGCGGACAGGGACTCCTTGAAGCCGCTGGGGGCCACGGCGACCCGGTTCAGGACGTTCGGTGCGTTCGGTACGTTCGGCACAGGAGGCTCCTTAACGGGTCACGGGTACGCCGAGCAGCGGCCAGACCGCGGCGGCGAAGAACAGCACGAGCGCGGCGGTCAGCGGTGCCAGGACGGCGGACAGCCGCAGCAGGTCGCGCGGGGTGTAGGTGGGGGTGCCGGGGATGTCGGAGAAGAGCGTGACCGGCTTGGCGGAGGCCGGGAGCGTGTGGCAGAAGCCGGCCGCGGCGGTGGAGGCGAGCGCGGCGGCGACCGGGTTGACGCCCGCGCCCACGGCCGCGGCGATCACCAGCGGCACCAGGACGGAGGAGCGGGCCGAGCGGGACTGGAGGACCAGGTGGGCCGCCGTGCTCACCGCGACCACGACCCCGAGGAAAACGGCCGGCGTCACGTCCGCGGGCAGCCCGGACACCAGCCACTTCGCCGCCCCGGAGTCGGCGAGCGCGACGCCCATCGCCATGGTCGCCGCCATGAACAGCAGCAGCGACCACGGCACGGTCTTCAGCGCGTCCTTGAGGCGTACGGTGCCGAGCGCGGGGGAGGAGGCGACGACGGCGCCGATCAGCGCCACCACCGCGGGCGGGACGTGGTGCAGGGGCTCGCTGCACCACAGTGCCACCACCGTGGCCAGCAGCAGGGCGCAGCGCTTCTCCGCCTGCGTCCAGGGGCCGGTGACCGGGTCCTCGGCGTGCCGCTGTATCTCCTCGGCGGTGATGTGCACCGGGCCCTTGCGGTCCGCGCGCCGAGTGGTCGTCAGCAGCACGGTCTCGGCGGCCAGATGGGAGGAGGCCACCGCCAGCGGCAGCCCGAGCAGCAGCCACTGGGTGAAGCCGATCCGGTCCCCGGTCGCCTCCCACAGCACCGACACGGTGATCAGGTGCGCGCCCGCGCCGATCAGGGTCGCCACCGCCGACAGCAGGATCACCGTCGGGAACAGCAGCGCCAGCATCACCACCAGCCGCTTGCGGTCCGCGAGGGCCTTGGCGAGGGCGAGGAACACCGGCAGCGCGAGCGCCGCCCGCCCCGACGTGGCCGGCACCGCGAACGCGGTGACGACCAGCGCGGCCGTCGTCAGGTGCACCAACTGCCGTACGCTGCGCGCCCCGCCCACCAAGAACGCCGCCGCCCGCCCGGCGAGCCCGGTCCGGGCCACCGCCGCCGCCAGCACGAAAGCGCAGATCAGCAGCCACACCGTGTCGTCACCGAGGGTGCCGAAGAGGGTGTCGCTGCTGATCACACCGGTCGCGGTCAGCGCGAGACCGGCGCCCAGCGCGATGTACGTGTCGTCGATCGGCGTGCCGATCCAGGCGCAGGTCGCCAGGGCGAACACGGCGAGGGTGAGGCGCGCGTCGCCGCCGAGGGCCGGGAAGTTGCCGGGTACCGCCAGCAGCGCGCACAGGGACAGCGCCACGCAGAGGGCCGCCGCGAGGCGGAGGTTCAACGTCACGTCATCGAGGATTCACGGGGGCGGTGAGTCATCGATGAGCGTCACATGAAGGAAACTTCACCAGGCCGGCAGCCGGTATCCCATCCCGCGCACGGTCTCGACCTGCTGCGCCCCGAGCTTCTTGCGCAGCGCCCGCACGTACACGTCCACGATGTTCGAACCGGGGTCGAAGTCGTAGCCCCACACGTGCGACAGGATCTGCTCGCGGGACAGTACCTGGCCCGGGTGGCGCAGGAACAGCTCAAGGAGCACGAATTCACGGGCCGTCAGGTCGACGGTGCGCTCTCCGGCGCGGGCCCGGCGGGTGCGCAGGTCCAGGCTGAGCGCCCCCGACTTCAGCACCGTCACCTCGGGCGCCCTGGCCGCCGTACGCAGCCTGAGCCGCACCCGGGCGAGCAGTTCCTCGAAGCGGAACGGTTTGGTCATCCAGTCGTCGGCGCCGCCCTCCAGGCCGGCCACCGTGTCCCGTACGGAGTCCCGCGCGGTCAGCACGATCACGGGGGTCGTCACCCGGGACTCGCGCAGCTCGCGCAGGACCGTGAAGCCGTCCCGGCCGGGCAGTCCGATGTCCAGGACGACCAGGTCGAAGCCGCCGGTGAGGGCGTACTCGTAGGCGGAATCGCCGTCGGCGACGGCGGTGGTGGTGAAGCCGTTGGCGCGCAGGCCCTTCTCGACGAAGGAGGCGATGCGCTCCTCGTCCTCGACGATGAGGATGCGGTTCATGGACGTGCCTCTTCCGGAATCAGTCCAGTGTGAGTACGAAGGTGGCGCCGCCGCCCTCGGTGGTGCGCAGGCCGACCCGGCCGCCGTGGCCCTCGGCGATCGCCTTCACGATCGACAGTCCGAGCCCGGCACCGGTCCCGCGCGCACCGCGCCGTGCCGTGCCGCGCCGGAAGCGCTCGAAGATGACCTCGGCGTCCTGCGCCTGCACCCCGGGGCCGGAGTCGGCGACGTACAGCTCGATGCGGGTGCCGTCGGCGCGGGAGCCGATGCGGATGGTCTGGCCGGTGGTGGTGTGCTGCACGGCGTTCTGCGCGAGCTGCACCATGGCCTGCGTGATGCGCTGGGGGTCGAGGCGGGCCTCGCGGTCGGCGACCTGGTCCAGCACCCAGTCCCTCTCGCCGAGGGTGCGGGCCTTGACGTAGACGTCGGCGGTGAGTTCAGCGAGCTGCACGGGCTCGGGGGTGACGAAGTCGGGGCGTTCGGTCTTGGCGAGCAGCAGCAGGTCCTCGACGATGCGGCTCATCCGGTCCAGTTCGTCGGTGACCAGGCGGACGGTCTCCTCCCGTTCCGCCGGGTCGTCGCCCATCAGTTCCAGGTGGCCGCGCACGATGGTGATCGGGGTGCGCAGCTCGTGGCCCGCGTCGTCGACGAACCGGCGCTGGGCGGCGAAGGCGCGCTCCAGCCGGTCGAGCATGGCGTTGAAGGTCTCGGCGAGCGCGGCCACGTCGTCGTTGCCGTGCACCGGGATGCGCCGGGTCAGGTCCTGCTCGGTGAGTTGCGCGGCGGTCGTGCGCACCAGCCGCACCGGCTTGAGGATGCGGCCCGCGACCACCCAGGCCATGCCCGTCGTCATCAGCAGGGCGACGCCCGAGATGGCGAGCAGCACGCGGAACACCTCGTCGGCGCGCTCCTGTTCCCGCCCCGGGTGGAACGCGACCACGAACGCCGCCGCCGGTTCGCCGCCGTACCGGGCGACGGTGACCTTGGCCCAGCGGACCTCGCCCTCGGGCCGGTGCAGGGTGCCGGTGGAGTCGGGTGAGGCGTAGATGCTGCGCAGGGCGTCGCCGTCCTTGTGCAGGGGCAGGGCGACCGGGATCTCGCGCTGCTGGAAGAACTTGGCCGGCCGGTCGCCCACCTTGCCCACCAGGCCGATCAGTTCCTCGTCCAGGTCGGCGTACTGCCGTTGCAGGAAGACCTTCAGCAGCCGCTCCGGGTCGGTGAACGGCAGGCCGGTCTCCGGGTCGAAGCCCTGCTCCTCGAAGTTGGCGAACTCCCCGGCCTCCTGCGCGAGCAGCCCGTTGATCCGCTGGTCGGTGTCGTGCAGCAGGATCGAGCGGGTGGTCGTGGCCACCGAGGCGAGGGCGACCGCCATCACGAGCAGCAGCCACAGCAGGATGCGGACGCGGGCCGAGATCCGGCGGCGCTCACGGTCAGCCGTCGTCGCCGGGTCCGTCGTCGGCGGTTCCGTCGGCGCCCGAGTCGTCCCCGGTTCCCTGGCCTCGGTCGTCGTCATCGTCGTCATCCGCGGGGCTGTCGGTCACCGGCGGCCGGGTCACCACCTGGTCGCTGGGCGTCGGCTCGGGTGAGGAGGAGGTGGGCGTCGGGGTGGGGGAGCCGCTCTCCAGCTCCACCTTGGACGGGACCTTCGGTTCCTGCGGACTGTCGGTGAGGGCGAAGCTCGTCGCGGCGATGCCGAGCGGGATCAGGACGACGGCCGCGAGGGCCGCCATCCGGCGTGAGAAGACCATGCCTTCGATACTGCGCCCGCTACCCGGCACTCACCATGAGCCCGGGATGAAGAACTCTTCATCCGGGACTCGGCGCCTCAGTTGTCCAGCCCGATGGCGAACGCCGCCTCCAGGTCGTGCTGCGAGTATGTCCGGAACGCCACGTGCGTGTCCGTGCCCTCCACGCCCGGGATCTTGCTGATCCGGCCGGGGATGACCTCGGCCAGGTCCTCGTGCTCGTTCACCCGCACCATCGCGATCAGGTCGTAGGTGCCGGTGACGGAGAAGACCTCGCTGACGTTCTCCAGCGCGGCGATCTGCTCCGCGATCTCGGGGATGCGGTCCACGCTGGTCTTGATGAGGACGATCGCGCTGATCACGGCTGGTTCTCTCCCTCGGGCGCCGCCACTGGAACGCTCTCAACTGTAGTCGTACGCCCGAACCGCACCCACGCGAAGACGAAGCCCAGCCCGAAGCCCACCAGGTGCGCGAGGTACGCCACCCCGGGTCCGTCGCCCGCCCGGCCCGCCGCCGTCCACTGCAACCACACCCAGAACGGCAGCACGATCCAGGCGGGGAAGCGCAGCGGCAGGAAGAAGAGGAACGGCAGCAGGCTGGTCACCCGGGCCCGCGGGAACAGGAAGAGGAACGCGCCGAGGATCGCGGAGATCGCCCCGGAGGCGCCGACCAGGGACTGCTGGGAGTGGGCGTTGGCGCCCGCGTAGCCGAGCAGGGCCAGGTAGCCGCAGCCGAGGTAGAACAGGGCGAACTGGAGCCGGCCCATCCGTTCCTCGGTCAGCGCGCCGAAGACGTACAGGAAGAGCATGTTGCCCAGCAGGTGCACCCAGCTGCCGTGGACGAACAGCGCCGTGGCGGGCGTGAGCGCGGAGCCGGGGGAGTCCTCGAACAGTTCTGCGGGGATCACGCCCCAGCGCCGGAAGTAGGCGCGCTGCGCGGCGAGCAGTTCCTCGCCGGTGCCGTACACCGGGTTCAGGCCCGCCGCCGGGCTGAGCAGGAACAACAGGCAGCACATCGTGATCAGCGTGTACGTCACGGGCGCGGCCCGGCCACGGGTGGTGCGGGCCGTGCCGGGCGCCCTGACCGCTCCGACCGTTCTGCGGACCGCCGTGCTCCAGTTGCGGATCATGAACACAGAGCATGACGTAACGGGACGCAACCGCCCAGGTCGCCTCGCCGCCGTGGACACGCGGGCGTCGGGTACCCGCCAGGCCGTAGGGTTACGAGCCACACGCACCGGGGCGGAGCCCGGCGCGTCACCGACACTGTCACCGACACTGGAAGAGAGCGGACAGCCACGATGACGGTTCCCCTGCCGACCGAGACGACGCGGTGGCGCTGCACCCTGTGCGGCAACCTCACCCGCTTCGACGTCACCCGGGCCTCCAAGGTCGTCGAGTACGTGCACCTCGATCTGGCCGGCGAGCCGAAGGTCGAGGAGCGCGAGGTGCTCAGTGAGACCATCGAGTCGGTGCGGTGCCGCTGGTGCAACGCCGTGGACCAGGTGGAACTCGTGGACAGGCCGGGTGCCGACTCCTGATCACGGGAGCGGCCCCGCATGAGGTGATCCCGGGCGGGATCACGCACAGGCATTGGGGTGACGGATGGCGGAGACACAGGGCGGGGGGCCGGGCGACGGCGCCGCCGAGGTGCTCGACCGTCCGCTGCCCGACGGCGTGCGCCGCAGGGTCGTGCAGATCGTCTCCGACGGCTTCGGCGGGCTCACCCTGGGCGAACTGCCCGCACAGCTGAGACAGTACGCCCGCTTCGCCCCCAACCGCCGGGCCAAGTTCGCCGGCAACGCCATGGCCGCCGCCGTCGAGACCGACGCCCTGTTCCGCCAGCGCGTCGGCGAGAAGTTCCGCGAGGCCCAGCCGGAGCTGGCCGGTGCCCTGGACGCGGGCACCCCGCCCCCGGCCGCCGACCCGCTCGACGTGGCGGCGGCGGCCTATGTGCTGCGGCCGCACGGCTGGGTGAAGCTGGTGACCTCCGCCGGCGAGGAGGCGCAGCGCGCGGACGCCGAGCGCGCCGACGAGGAGAGCCGCGCCGAGCTGGAGCGGCTGCACGAGGAGCTGGCCCGGGCCCGCGAGCACACCAGGGCCGAGACCGAGCGGCTGCGCGCCGAGCTGGACGCGGCCAAGCGGGAGACCGAGTCGCTCCACCGCAAGCTGCGCTCCGCCCTCAGCGACGTCAAGCGCGGCGAGGCGGCGCTGCGCAAGGTCCAGGCCGAGATCGACGCCGTGCGCGCCGAGGGGCACACCCAGGTGTCCGCCGCCGAGAGCGAGACCCGGCGGCTCAAGTCCCGGCTCGGCGAGGCCGAGGCCGCGCTGGAGGCCACCCGCAAGGCGGCCCGCGAGGGCCGCAGCGTCGAGGACATGCGGGTACGGCTGCTCCTGGACACCCTGCTGGACGCCACCCAGGGGCTGCGCCGCGAGCTGGCGCTGCCGCCGGTGTCCGTGCGGCCCGCCGAGACGGTGGACGCCGTCGAGCCCGGCCGGATGACGCCGAAGGACATCGCCAACCGCGCCCTGTCCGAGCACGATCCCGCCATCCTCGACCAGTTGCTCGCGCTGCCGCAGGCGCACCTCGTCGTCGACGGCTACAACGTCACCAAGACCGGCTATCCCCAGATGCCGCTGGAGAAGCAGCGGCTGCGCCTGCTCGGCCAGCTCTCCCAGCTCGCCGCCCAGACCGGCGCGGAGACCACCTGTGTCTTCGACGGGGCGGAACTGGCGGCGCCGGTGCTGCTCGCGCCGCCGCGCGGCGTGCGGGTGCTGTTCTCCAAGCCCGGCGTGACCGCCGACGAGCTGATCCGCCAGCTGGTGCGGGCCGAACCGCCGGGCCGTCCGGTCATCGTCGTCTCCACCGACCGCGAGGTGGCCGACGGGGTCGCGCGCGCCGGCGCACGCCCGGTGGCGTCCGTGGTGCTCCTGAAGCGGCTTTCCTAGCCCCTGCGCCACTTTCGTGCCAACCGTAACGTCGGAGTTGTATGCCCGTATTGACGGAACCGTCACGCAACGTAGCGTCAACCTGGAGTCACAGCAGGTGAGTTGTGGCAAAGAATGCGGTGAGTAACAGGGTTTTTCGGGTGGAGGATTTGAACTGATCACGAGTGGGTCACTAGGGTCACCCATCGAACCCTCGAACGGGTGATCCCTCTCAAGAAGGAGCTCGTCTCCGTGGCGTCCCACCGTCGTCCCAAGCAGCCGAGCCGCACGCGCGTGACCGTGCTCACCACCGCTGCCGCCGCCGCTGTCGCTCTCAGCTCCCAGGCCGCCAACGCCGCCCCGAGCGAGAAGCCGAGCAAGGACGAGGTCAAGGCCAAGGTCGACAAGCTCTACCAGGAGGCGGAGCAGGCCACCGAGAAGTACAACGGGGCCAAGGAGAAGCAGGAGAAGCTCCAGAAGGAGATCTCCACCATCCAGGACAACGTCGCCCGCGGCCAGGAGGAGCTCAACGACCTGCGCGACGGCCTCGGTTCGATGGCCAGCTCCCAGTACCGCTCCGGCGGGATAGACCCCTCCCTCCAGCTGTTCCTGTCCGCCGACCCGGACAACTACCTGGACAAGGCCTCCACCCTCGACCAGCTCAGCGGTCAGCAGGTCGAGACGCTGAAGAAGGTCCAGGAGAAGCAGCGCGACCTCGCCCAGCAGCGCGCCGAGGCGTCCGAGAAGCTCAAGGACCTCTCCGCCACCCGCACCGAGCTGGGCAAGAAGAAGAAGGAAGTCCAGGGCAAGCTCTCCTCCGCGCAGAAGCTGCTCAACTCGCTCACCGCCAAGGAGAAGGCCGCCCTCCAGGCCGAGGAGCAGCGCGCCACCCGCAGCAGCGAGCGCCAGGTCCTCTCCGGCACCTCCACCCCCGCCTCCGGCCGGGCCGCCGCCGCCTTCGCCGCCGCCCAGAGCAAGATCGGCACGCCCTACGTCTACGGCGCCACCGGTCCCTCGTCCTTCGACTGCTCGGGCCTGACGTCGTGGGCGTACGCCCAGGCCGGCGTCGGCATCCCGCGCACCTCCCAGGCGCAGACCGGCGCGGGCACCCGCATCTCCTCGATGAGCGACCTCCAGGTCGGCGACCTGGTCTTCTTCTTCAGCGACCTGCACCACGTCGGCCTCTACGCCGGCAACGGCCAGGTCCTGCACGCCCCGCGCACCGGCACGAACGTCCGCTACGAGTCGATGGGCACCATCGGCGGCCCGTTCATGTTCGGCGTGCGGGTCTGACCGAGGCCCCGCACCTTCCCCCAGCGACCCTCGCCGTGCCGCCCGTTCGGGCGAATCACGGGACCGCGTTCTGAACCCCGTCCCGCCGTTGACCTGCGTCAGCGGCGGGGTTCGGCGTCGCGCGCCCTTCGAGGTCGTTGGTCGGCGCCCCGCCACGGGGTTACTGTCTGCCGCGTTTCCCTGTCCGCCAGCGGAAGGAGTGCGGCTTCCCGTGGGGTCCCATCGCCGCCTTGCACCATCCGGGTTCGACCGTGGCGCCACCGCCGCCGTCGGCCTGTTCTCCGTCGCCGCCGCGCTCCTGGGCGCCGTACCGGCCACGGCCGCCCCGCAGGACGACCGGCGGGCGGAGGTGGACCGGCTCCACACGGAGGCGGAGCGGGCGACCGAGGCCTACAACAAGGCCGACGCGCGCACCGACGCGCTGCGCGAGGAGGTCAGCACGGCGCAGGACGCCATCGCCCGCCAGCAGGGACGGATCAACACCATGCGGGACGCGTTGGGTTCGCTGGCCGGCGCCCAGTACCGCTCCGGCGGCATCGACCCGTCGCTGGCGCTGCTGCTCTCCGCGGACCCGGACGACTACCTGGACAAGGCCTCCGCGCTCGACCGGGTCACCACGCACCAGGCGGGTCAGCTCAAGGAGCTCCAGGAGGCCATGCGCGACCTCGCCCAGGACCGCGCCGAGGCCGCCGGCAAGCTCGCCGAGCTGGAGAAGGGCCGCAAGGCCGTGGCCGCCCACAAGAAGACGGTGGAGAGGAAGCTCGCCGAGGCCCGCGAGCTGCTCAACTCCCTCCCTGACGAGGAGCGTGCCGCCCACGACCGCGGCTCCCGCTCCGGCCGCACCGACCTGGCCGTCCTCGGCGGCGCCGCCCCCGCCTCCGGCCGCGCGGCAGCCGCCCTCGCCGCCGCCCGCTCCGCCCTCGGCAAGCCGTACGTCTGGGGCGCCAACGGGCCCAGCGGCTTCGACTGCTCCGGCCTGACCCAGTGGTCGTACGCCCAGGCGGGCGTCGGCCTGCCGCGCACCTCGCAGGCCCAGTCGGGGGCCGGACAGCGCGTCTCCCTCTCCGAGGCCCGCCCCGGCGACCTCGTCGCCTACCGGGACGACGCCAGCCACATCGGCATGTACGTCGGCAACGGCCAGGTCATCCACGCGCCCTACCCCGGCGCCCCCGTCCGCTACGACCCGGTGGGCATGATGCCGGTGTCTTCGGTGACGCGGGTCTGATCCGGGCGGGCGGAGACGTCCGGCTCTCGTCCGGCCGGGCGCGGAGCCCGGCTCCAGGACGGTCCGCGGGTCCGCCGGGCGGCGCCGCCGAGCGCCGGCGTCGGCGCGTGTGCGGGTACCGGCGGACCGGCCGGTCCTCGGTGGCGGCGCGGCGTGACCCGGCGGGAGCGGAGCCGGTCTCGACGAGGACGAGGGGCCGCGGGCCGGTCTGGCCACGGTTCCGGGCCGCGGGTTCCGCTGGTGGCGTTCCGGGTCGGCCGGGCGTCCACCGGTCCGGACCGCGGACGCCGCGGGGCCGGGCCGGCGGAGCTTTCTGCGCCGGAGGCACCGGAGGTTCGGCGGGCCACTGGTCTGGCGGTTCCGCCGGTCGCGCCGGTGAAGCGGGTCGGGGGCCACCGGTCCGAGGCGCCGGGGCGCGGGGCCTGGTCGGCCGAGAGCCCTCCGGCCGAGGCGGCGGGAGCGCGGGCGGGGGCGGTCGTCTCGGCGACCCACCGTCCTGACCGGCGCTTCGGTGACGCGCGTCCGTACCGCCCGTGCGGTGTCGCGTCCGGGGGGCGGCTCCGTGCGGTGTTGCGTCCGGCGGCAACCGTCCGTCCATTTCCCTCGCCCCCCGACCCCCGCGGCCCGCCACCCGTACGATCGGGCAGGTGGCTGGTCGCAGGCGGGTGTCGGGTTCCTCGGTGGTGGCGCTGTGCCTGCTGCTCGTGTCCCTCGTGGCCTGCGGCGGCCGGACCACCGCCGACCCGGTCCGCACCGAGGTGCAGCGGGTGCTGGACCGGCGGGCCGCCGCCGTCCTCGGCCACGACCGGTCCGCCTACGCCCGCACCGGCGCCGCCGACTCCTTCGACAACCTCGCCGCGGTGCCGCTCACCGCGTGGTCGTACCGCGTCACCGACGTCGACCGCACCGGCGACACGGCCACCGCGGACGTCGAGCTGAACTACCGGCTCGACGGCTACGACCGGGGCCCCGTCACCACCCGGCGCACCGTGCGGCTGGACCGGGACGGCGCGGACGACCGGTGGTCCGTCGAGTCCGACCGGCCCGCGGAGAAGTCCGGCCAGCAGCCGTGGGACCAGGGGACGGTCCGGGTCGTGCGGGGCACCCACAGCCTGGTACTCGGCGTGGGCCAGTCCACCGAGGCGCTGCGCGGCTTCGCGGACCTGGCCGACCGGGCGGTACCGGCCGTGTCGGAGGCCTGGGACGGCGACTGGGCCCGGCGGGTCGTCGTACTCGTCCCCGATTCGCTGGAGGCGATGGCGGGCCTGCTCGGCTCACCGGCCTCCTCCTACCGGGGCATCGCCGCGGTCACCACCGGCGAGACCGGCGGCCGGGAGCACGCCCCCGCCGACCGGATCATCGTCAACCCCGACGCGTACGGGCTCCTCGGCACCCTCGGCAAACAGGTCGTCCTCACCCACGAGACCACCCACGTCGCCACCCGCGCCGACACCACCGCCGCCACGCCGCTGTGGCTCTCCGAGGGCTACGCCGACTGGGCCGGCTACCGCGACAGCGGCCGCACCCCCGCCCAGGCCGCCCCCGAACTGGCCCGCGCGGTGTCCGAGGGCCGGATGCCCGCGGACCTGCCGGCCGACGAGGACTTCGGCTTCACCGCCGACGCCGACCGACTGGCCCGCGCCTACGAGGGCGGCTGGCTGGCCTGCCTGATGATCGCCGACCAGTGGGGCGAGGACCGGCTGGACGCCTTCTACCGCGCCGTCGGCGCGCACGACCGGCGGGCGGGCGCCGTGGAGGACGCGATGCACGAGGTGCTCGGCACAACGCCCGAGGAGTTCACGGCGCGGTGGCGGGAGTATCTGCGGACGGAGCTCGGCTGAGCCGGACCTTCTCCTCGGCCCGCCCGCGCGACACCGTGTCGCGCCACAGGATGCGGGCCGCGAGGAGCGCGGCGGCCACCAGCAGGCCGTTGCGGACGAACAGCAGCGCGACACCGAGCGGATCGCTCGCCACGACCTCCCCGAAGTACAGCGGGAACTCCAGCACCGTCACCAGGCTCGCCACCAACACCAGGACGACCGGCACCGCCATCCGGCTCGCCCGGAAGCACAGGCAGACCGCCGCCAGACCGATCAGCCACACCATGTACTGCGGGCTTATCACCCGACTCGTGACCGTGAACATCAGCACCGCCACGAACGCCGCGTCCGCCGCCGTGTGCGCCGCGAACCGCGAGCGCCGCGAGGCCGCCAGCCGCCACAGCAGCAGCCAGCCGAACGCCAGGGCGGTCAGCGCCAGCGCCACCTTGCTCACCGTGCCCACGTACGGGCCCAGGAACTCGACGGAGCCGTAGTTCAGCAGCACCTCGCCGTCCCAGCCGAACTGCCGGGCCACGTGGAAGACCAGCGCGCCCAGCGACTCCACCTCGGTGCCCCGGTCGCGCTGGAACGTGACGAACGCGAACGCCCCCGGCATCGACACGGCGAACACCACCGCCAGCCCCGCCGCGCTCAGCGCCGCGGCGGCCCACCGCGCACGCCCGCGCATCCCGAGCAGCACCAGCGCCGGCCACACCTTCAGCATCGCCCCCAGCCCCACCAGGACACCCGCCGCCCGCGGATGCCGGCCCGCGGCCAGCAGCGCCGCCACCGCGACGGCCGTCACCATCACGTCGTAGCGGGCGTACACCGTCGGACCGAGCAGCGGTACGCCCACCACCCACACCCACGCCCCGCGCGGCGAACGCCCGGACCCACGGCCCGCGTGCCGCAGCAGGGCGAGCACGGCCAGGTCGGCGAGGCAGGCCAGGACGAAGAAGGCCGTCGCGTACTCCAGGAAGGGCAGCAGCGCGGGGGAGAGGATCGCGAGGGCCGCGACCGGCGGGTACTGCCAGGTGACGTCGTCCAGAGGAAACGTTCCGGTACGCAGGATCTCGTACCAGTTCCGGTAGATGACGGACACGTCACTGGTGACGTCCGGCCCCGGGAAGACCCACACCTTCAGCACGAACAGCAGCAGCACCAGCCGCGTGGCACCCCAGGCCGTGAGCAGCCACACCGCGGACCGCCTCGTATCCGTCGTCTCCACGTGCTCCCTGCCCGGTCCCCGGTCCTTCGCGTGCCCTGCCGTGCGGCCATGATGACCCGGACACCTGTGCGGATGCCACAGTACGCGGGCGGGCCCGGGCCCGCCCGGCGGGTTCGGTAGGGTCGGCGGCGTGCGCAAGACCTTGATCGTGACGAACGACTTCCCGCCCCGCCCGGGCGGCATCCAGGCCTTCCTGCACAACATGGCGCTACGGCTGGACCCCGAGCGGCTCGTCGTCTACGCCTCCACCTGGAAACGGAGCCGCGAGGGCGTCGAGGCCACCGCCGCCTTCGACGCCGAGCAGCCCTTCACCGTCGTACGCGACCGCACGACGATGCTGCTGCCGACGCCGGGCGCGACCCGTACGGCCGTCCGGCTGCTGCGCGAGCACGGGTGCACCTCGGTGTGGTTCGGTGCGGCGGCGCCCCTCGGCCTGATGGCCCCGGCACTGCGCAAGGCCGGTGCCGAACGCCTCGTCGCCACCACCCACGGCCACGAGGCGGGCTGGGCCCAGCTGCCCGCCGCCCGGCAACTGCTGCGCCGGATCGGCCAGTCCACGGACACGATCACCTACCTCGGCGAGTACACGCGTTCCCGGATCGCGGGCGCGCTCACGCCCGAGGCGGCCGCACGGATGGTGCAGTTGCCGCCCGGCGTGGACGAGAAGACCTTCCACCCCGGCAGCGGCGGCGACGAGGTGCGGGCCCGGCTGGGCCTGACCGACCGCCCGGTCGTCGTCTGCGTCTCGCGGCTGGTCCCCCGCAAGGGCCAGGACACCCTGATCCGGTCGATGCCGCGCATCCTCGCCGCCGAGCCGGACGCCGTCCTGCTGATCGTCGGCGGCGGCCCCTACGAGAAGGAACTGTGCCGCCTCGCCGAGGACACCGGCGTCGCCGCCTCCGTCCACTTCACCGGCGCCGTCCCCTGGTCCGAACTCCCCGCGCACTACGGCGCCGGGGACGTCTTCGCCATGCCCTGCCGCACCCGCCGGAACGGACTCGACGTGGAGGGCCTGGGCATCGTCTACCTGGAAGCCTCCGCGACCGGCCTGCCCGTCGTCGCCGGCGACTCGGGCGGCGCGCCGGACGCCGTCCTCGACGGCGAGACCGGGTGGGTGGTCCGCGGCGACTCCGAGGAGCAGACCGCCGACCGCGTCACCACCCTCCTCGCCGACCCGGAACTGCGCCGCAGGATGGGCGAGCGGGGCCGCACCTGGGTGGAGGAGAAGTGGCGCTGGGACCTGCTCGCAGAGCACCTGAAGGCACTGCTGTAACGCGGGCACCTTTTGGACGCAGGGGGCTGGGCGGAGCCTCAGGGGCGCGGGGAACTGCGCGACCAGCCACCACGCACGGAAAGCCGCCGACGAACCGAACCCGGCACCCCATAAGGCGCCCCTACTTGGCGTAAATCGCCTCGATCTCGTCCGCGTAATCCTTCGCCACAACACTCCGCTTCAGCTTCAGCGAAGGCGTCAGATGCCCGGAGTCCTCCGTGAACTGCGCCCCCAGCACCCGGAACTTCCGCACCGACTCCGCCTTGGACACCGCAGAGTTCCCGTCGTCGATCGCGTCCTGGATCGCGGCCAGCAGCTCCGCGTCCTCCCGCAGCGACACCGCGGTCGAACCGGCCGGCTTCCCGTGGTCCGCGCACCAGCGGCCGAGGAACTCCTCGTCGATGGTGACCAGCGCGCCCACGAACGGCCGCCCGTCGCCGACGACCATGCACTCCGCGACCAGCGCGTGCGCGCGGATGCGGTCCTCTATGACGGCCGGGGCGACGTTCTTGCCGCCGGCGGTGACGATGATCTCCTTCTTGCGCCCGGTGATCGAGAGATAGCCGTCCTCGTCGAGGGTGCCGATGTCCCCGGTGTGGAACCAGCCGTCGGCCAGCGCCTCGGCGGTCGCGCCCGGGTTGTTCCAGTACTCCTTGAACAGGTGCTCGCCGTGCAGCAGCACCTCCCCGTCGTCCGCGATGCGCACCACGGAGCCCGGCAGCGGCTGCCCGACCGTGCCGATCTTCTGCCGGTCCCAGGGGTTGAAGGCGGTGGCCGCGCAGGACTCGGTCAGGCCGTAGCCCTCCAGCACCGTGAAGCCGATGCCGCGGAAGAAGTGACCGAGCCGCTCGCCGAGCGGGGCGCCGCCGGAGATGGCGTACTCGCCGCGCCCGCCGAGGACCGTGCGGAGCTTGCCGTAGACGAGCTTGTCGAAGACCTTGTGCTTGATCTTCAGACCGAGGGACGGGCCGGACGGCGTGTCCAGCGCCTTGCTGTACGCGATCGCCGTGTCCGCGGCCTTGTCGAAGATCTTGCCCTTGCCGTCGGCCTGCGCCTTGGCACGCGCCGAGTTGTAGACCTTCTCGAAGACGCGCGGCACACCGAGGATCAGCGTCGGCCGGAAGGCGGCCAGTTCGTCGGTGAGGTTCTTGATGTCCGGGACGCAGCCCAGCTTGATCGGCGCGATCATCGGCGCGACCTGTACGAGGCGCCCGAAGACGTGGGCGAGCGGGAGGAAGAGGAGCACCGAGCACTCACCGGTACGGAAGAGCGGACGCAGCCGCTCCACCACGTTGCCGCACTCGGCGAAGAAGCTGCGGTGGGTGAGCACGCAGCCCTTGGGGCGGCCGGTGGTGCCGGAGGTGTAGACGATGGTCGCCGGGTCGTCGGCCTTGGCGATCGAGCCGCGCTCCTCGACGGCCCGGTCCGTGACGTCCTGGCCCAGGCGCCCCAGCTCCTCCACGGCACCGGCGTCGATCTGCCAGACGTTCTTGAGGGCGGGCAGTTGCTCGCGCACCGACTCGACGGAGGCGGCGTGCCCGACGGACTCCACGACGCACGCGGTGGCGCCCGAGTCGCTGAGGATCCACTGCACCTGCTCGGGCGAGCTGGTCTCGTACACCGGCACGGTGATCGCGCCCGCGCTCCAGATCGCGAAGTCCAGTAGCGTCCACTCGTAGCGCGTACGGGACATCAGCCCGACCCGGTCGCCCGGCTGCACACCGGAGGCGATGAGGCCCTTGGCGGCGGACTGCACCTCGGCGAGGAAGTCGCGGGCGGTCACGTCCTGCCAGGCGCCGCCCACCTTGCGGGAGATGACGGCGACGTCCGGGTGCTGCGCGGCGTTTCGGCGGACGATGTCGGTCAGGTTTCCGTCCGAAGGGACCTCGTACAAAGCCGGAAGGCTGAACTCGCGCAAGACTGCTGCTCCTCATAGGGCGCCGGCGCCACGACACTGTGTGATGCGACGGTGCGGTCCAAGGCTCGGGCAAGCGCTCCGGACGACTCATGCGGGATTCCTTGCGGAATTCACATGTTGAAATCCAGAGCACGACTGGACTGCCCGGACGTTACCCGCCGGTATGGCCTCTCCGACAGGGGGTCCCCGCGAGATGTTCGCTGCGTCACACGGATGGGGTTTCCTTCGCGCACAGTAGTCGACATACCGACCGACCAGCCAGTAACCGCAGGTCCGACCGCCACTGTTCACAAGAGGCACGCGCTGCTTACGCTTGATCGCCATGGCACCCACACCGCCCGGTAACACGAGGACACGCGTCCACGTGATCAGCGACGTCCACGGCAACGCCCGCGACCTGGCCAGGGCCGGCGACGGCGCCGACGCCCTGATCTGCCTCGGCGACCTCGTCCTCTTCCTCGACTACGCCGACCACTCGCGCGGCATCTTCCCCGACCTCTTCGGCGTCGTGAACGCCGACCGCATCGTCGAGCTGCGCACCGCCCGCCGCTTCGCCGAGGCACGGGAGTTCGGGGCGCGGCTGTGGGCCGGCGTCGGCGGGGACCGGGTGGCGCTGATCGAGGGGGCGGTGCGCCGGCAGTACGCCGAGATGTTCGCCGCGTTCCCCACACCGACGTACGCCACCTACGGCAACGTCGACATGCCGGACCTGTGGCCCGAGTACGCCGGGCCCGGCACCACCGTGCTCGACGGCGGACGGGCGGAGATCGGCGGCCGGGTCTTCGGCTTCGTCGGCGGCGGACTGCGCACCCCGATGCACACGCCGTACGAGATCAGTGACGAGGAGTACGCCGCCAAGATAGAGGCGGTCGGCGAGGTGGACGTGCTGTGCACCCACATCCCGCCGGAGGTCCCGGAACTGGTCTACGACACGGTGGCGCGGCGCTTCGAGCGGGGCAGCCGCGCGCTGCTGGACGCGATCCGCCGCACCCGGCCCCGGTACGCCCTCTTCGGGCACGTGCACCAGCCGCTGGCGCGGCGGATGCGGATCGGGGCGACCGAGTGCGTGAACGTCGGCCACTTCGCTTCGACGGGGAGGCCGTGGGCGCTGGAGTGGTGAGGGTCCGTGACCAGCGGTGCGCGGGCAGGTGGTGACAACCGCGCCGTCCGTGCGCGATAGCCTTCACGCGGCACACACGTGCGCGCCACGGGCGCACGACGACCTCAGTAGCGGCCCGCATCCGGAGGAGCCACGGCGATGGCGGAACACACCAGCTCGAGCATCACCATCGAGGCGGCACCGGCCGACGTCATGGCGGTGATCGCCGACTTCGCCCGCTACCCGGACTGGACCGGCGAGGTGAAGGAGGCCGAGGTGCTCGCCTCGGACGCGCAGGGACGTGCCGAACAGGTCCGGCTCGTCATGGACGCCGGCGCGATCAAGGACGACCAGACTCTCGCCTACACCTGGGCCGGTGAGCACGAGGTCTCCTGGACCCTGGTCAAGTCCCAGATGCTGCGCTCCCTCGACGGCTCCTACCTGCTCAAGCCGGCGGGCACGGGCACGGAGGTCACCTACCGCCTCACGGTCGACGTCAAGATCCCGATGCTCGGCATGATCAAGCGCAAGGCGGAAAAGGTCATCATCGACCGGGCCTTGGCGGGCCTGAAGAAGCGCGTCGAGTCGAGCCACTGAGCTGCGGGCAATCGTGCCGCTGGGGCGGCACGGGTGGGCGCAGCGGCACCCCGCAGCGCCGGGCCGCGCAGTGCCGTGCGGTGCCCAAGACGCCGCCAACCCCGCAGCGCCGCCGGCACCGGTACCGTTCACCCCCATGCGCACCATCCTGATCACCGGCCCCGGCGGCAGTGGCCGTACCACCGTCGCCGCCGCCACCGCGCTCGCCGCCGCCCGCCAGGGCACCCGCACGCTCCTCCTCGGCGCCGACCGCGACGACACCCTCGGCGCCGCGCTCGGGGTGCGCACCGGCCCGGAACCGGTCACCGTCGAACCCGGCCTCACCGCCCGCCGCCCCGACCCCGCCCAGGGCTTCCGCGACGACCTCGCCGCCCTCCAGGACCGCGCCGCCTCCGCCCTCGACCTGCTGGGCGCCTCCCGCCTCGACCCCGAAGAACTGACCCCCCTGCCCGGCGCCGACGAACTCGCCCTGCTGCGTGCCCTGCGCGACGCCGCCCTGGCCGAGGCCCACGACCTCCTCGTCGTCGACCTCCCGCCCGCGCCCCGCGCCCTCGCCCTGCTCGCCCTCCCCGAGGAACTGCGCCGCTACCTGCGCCGCCTGCTCCCGCCCGAGCGGCAGGCCGCCCGCGCCCTGCGCCCCGTCCTCGGCCGGTTGGCCGGCGTGCCCATGCCCGCCGAGGCGCTGTACGAGGCCGCCGCCCGCTGGGACCTGGAACTCGCCGCCGCCGAGGCCGTCGTCGCCGACCGGCACACCGTCGTCCGGCTGGTCGCCGAGCCCGGCCCCGCCGGCGCCGACGCCGTCCGCACGGCCGCCCTCGGCCTCGCCCTGCGCGGTCTGCGCCCCGACCTGCTGGTCGCCAACCGAGCCCTGCCCGAGGAGGAGGCGCCGGCCGGCAGCTGGCTCGCCGGACCCCTCGCCCAGCAGCGCAAGACGCTGGCGGAGTGGCAGGGCGCGTACGACGTCCGCACCGTCGCCCACCTGGGACGCGACCCGCGCGGCACGGACGACCTCGCCGAGCTCGACGCCCCCGCCGTCAACGAGGACGCCTCCCCGGTCGAGTGGCCCGTCACCGACCGGCTGGCCGACGACGGCGTCCTCGTCTGGCACATCCCGCTGCCCGGCGCCGTACGCGAAGAGCTGGACCTGGTCCGCCGGGGCGACGAACTGGTCGTCACCGCCGGACCGTTCCGCCGGATCGTCCCGCTGCCGTCGGCGCTGCGCCGCTGCACCGTCGACGGGGCCGCCCTGCGGGAGGGCACCCTCGCCGTACGGTTCGCGCCGGACCCAAGGCTGTGGCCGCAGGGACGCTGATCCGTCCCGCCCGTTCGGGTAACGTCGTAAGGACGAACCGTAGTCAGGAGTCCGTCATGAGCGAAGAGCTCCCCCCGTCCGAGGCCGCCCGCCCCGACGAGGCCGACGCGGTCGACGAGGTGCGGGCCACCGACGCCGACGCCTGGGCGACGGCGTGCGCCGAGGACCTGGAGGCGGAGAAGGCCCGCCGCCGCGCCGAGTACGGCCCGCCCCCCGGCTCGGCCGCCGAGGAGCTGCGCCGGCTCGTCGACACCGTCGCGGACAAGCTGTCCGGCCTCCAGAACCCGCTGCTCGGCCAGGTCGCCGGCCCCGCCGCCCAGCAGGTGGTCCGGCAGGTCGTCCAGCAGGCGAAGGCCGCCGTCGAACCGGTCATCGAGCGCAACCCGGACGTCTTCGACCACCTCGCGGCCGCCGGCTGTGAACTCCTCGCCGCCTACCGCTCCGCCGTCCAGGACCAGGAGCGCCGCTGGACCACCCGGGACACCGGCTCGAAGGACCCGAGCGACCCCCGTGACCAGGACGAACGCCGCGACGACGGCCGGGACGACGGCGACGAGGGCACCGGCCCGGGACAGCGCATCGACCTGGACTGAGCCCTGCCTCGGGTACGGTTGGCCATAGCGGGGCTCGACCGAACTGAGGGATTCATGGGACTCACCATCGGCGTCGACATCGGCGGCACGAAGATCGCGGCCGGCGTGGTCGACGAGGAAGGCAACATCCTCTCGACCCACAAGGTGCCGACCCCCACCACGCCCGAGGCCATCGTGGACGCCATCGCCTCGGCGGTGGAGGGCGCGCGCGTGGGGCACGAGATCGTCGGCGTGGGCATCGGTGCCGCCGGATACGTCAACCGCCAGCGCTCCACGGTCTACTTCGCGCCCAACATCGACTGGCGCCAGGAGCCGCTGAAGGAGAAGGTCGAGGCCCGCGTCGGCCTCCCGGTCGTCGTGGAGAACGACGCCAACGCCGCGGCCTGGGGCGAGTACAAGTTCGGCGGCGGCAAGGGCCACCGCAACGTCATCTGCATCACCCTCGGCACCGGCCTCGGCGGCGGCATCATCATCGGCAACAAGCTGCGCCGCGGCCACTTCGGTGTGGCCGCCGAGTTCGGCCACATCCGCATGGTGCCGGACGGCCTGCTGTGCGGCTGCGGCTCGCAGGGCTGCTGGGAGCAGTACGCGTCGGGCCGGGCACTGGTGAGGTACGCCAAGCAGCGCGCCAACGCCACCCCGGAGCGCGCCGAGGTGCTGCTCGCGCTCGGCGACGGCACCCCCGACGGCATCGAGGGCAAGCACATCTCCGTCGCCGCCCGCCAGGGCTGCCCGGTCGCCGTCGACTCCTACCGGGAGCTGGCCCGTTGGGCCGGCGCCGGACTCGCCGACCTGGCCTCGCTCTTCGACCCGTCCGCCTTCATCGTCGGCGGCGGCCTCTCCGACGAGGGCGACCTGGTCCTCGACCCGATCCGCAAGTCCTACAAGCGGTGGCTGGTCGGCGGCAACTGGCGCCCGGTCGCCGACGTCGTCGCCGCCCAGCTCGGCAACAAGGCCGGCCTCGTCGGCGCCGCCGACCTGGCCCGGGAGCCCGACCCGATCATGTGACGATCACTTCCCGGCGCCGGGGACTGCGCCGACCTCAGGGGCGCGGGGAACTGCGCGACCAGCCACGACGAACCGGCAGTCGCCCACACTCCCCGCGCCCCGAGCTCTTGGGCGTACATTGATCCACATGGAGCCGCTCCCCAACTCCCGCACCGAACCCGACGGTTCCGCCGTCATCCGGGTCCTCAGTTACAACATCCGCTCGATGCGCGACGACACCGACGCCCTCGCCCGCGTCATCGCCGCCTGCGACCCCGACCTCGTCCTCCTCCAGGAAGCCCCCCGCTTCTTCCGCTGGCGCAAGAAGCTCACCCGCCTGGCCCGCGCCGCGGACCTCGTGCTCCTCTCCGGCGGCGCCACCGCCGCCGGCCCCGCGCTGCTGTGCTCCCTGCGCGCCACCGTCGAGCGCACCGATGACGTGCTGCTCCCGCTCACCCCCGGCCGGCACCGCCGCGGCCTCGCCACCGCCGTCGTCCGGATCGGCGGGGCCCGCCTCGGCGTCCTGAGCTGCCACCTCTCCCTCGAGGCGGAAGAGCGCTACGAGCAGGCCGGCCTGCTCCTCGACCGACTGGCCGGCATGGGCGTGACCCACGCCGTGGCGGGCGGCGACCTCAATGAGCGCCCGGGTGGCCGCACCTTCCGGAGGCTCGGCGACGGGCTGCGGGACTGCTGGACGGCCGTGCCCTGGGGCAACGAGTACACCTTCCCCGCCACCGACCCCGACCGGCGCATCGACGCGGTCTTCGTCACGGAAGGCGTCGAGGTGCTGGGCTGCGGAGTGCCACTCGGACTCACCGGCGTCGCCGAGGACGACCTGAGGGCGGCCACGGACCACCTCCCGGTCCTGACCGCCCTCCGCGTACCCGCGTCCGAGGCCTGATCCGAACGACGGCCCCTGGAACTAGACCACCGCGCCCCGCCCGGGATCGTCGTCGTCCTCGTCCCCCGTGCGCATCCGCATCACCAGCGTGGCGAAGCCGCCGAGGAAGCCGCCGACGCTCGCCGTCGTCAGCCACCAGGTCATGTCCCAGCCCAGCACCACCGCCAGCAGGAGCAGCACCGGCCCGCCGAGCACACCCAGCCAGGCGAACTTCGCCGTGGTGTCGCCCTCGGGCAGCGGCGGCGGCTCGGGCGGTACGAAGTGGCCCTCGTCGTCCTCGCCGAGGTCTTCCTCCGAGGGCTCGGCCAGGCTGTGGTCGCGCGGGCCGGCCACTCCGGGGGCGAAGGCGACCGAGCTGCCCAGCGGCCGGGCCGAGGCGGGCTGGTCCGGCGTGGTCCGGTCGGCCTCGGGCCGGTCGTCGTTGGTCTCGGCCTCCAGCAGCGCCAGGTCCTCCACCGACTTGAACGGCTTGGCGCCCGGCGGGTCCGGCGGCTCGTCCCCGTACCCGGCCACGATCGCGGCCCAGGCGGCGTCCTCGTCCAGGGGGACGGCCGCGTCCGCGGGAGTGCGCTCGGCCGCGCGCTCCCGTCCCTCCTCGTGACCCGGCGTCCGCTCCAGGTCCCGGTCCTCGCGCTCGCCGTGCTCCTCGCGGTCCGCGCGGCCGGACTCGTGCTCAGCCACCTGTGGTCGTCCCTTCCTTGCCGAGACCGGGTTCCGGCTCCCCGACGGAACCGGGCGCGAGCCGGCCGATGAACTCGACGCTCTGAGCGAAGATCCGGTCCGCGTCGTGGTCCAACGTCGCCACGTGGTAGCTCTGTTCCAGCAGGACCTCCGTCACGTCCGTCGACGAGACCCGGCCGAGGATGCGGGCCGAGTCGGCCGGCGGCACCACGTGGTCCTGCGGGCTGCGCAGCAGCAGCAGCGGCTGCGTCACCTGGGGCAGATCACGGTCGGCCAGCCGGAAGAACGCGCGCAGCGAGTGCGCCGCGTGCAGCGGCACCCTGTCGTACCCCAGCTCGGTGCTGAGCGGCTTGGCGATGTCGCTGGCGATGCCCTTCGTGGCCGGCACCAGGTGGCGCAGGACCGGCAGGGCGTGCTGGGCCACGCCGTGCATCCGGTTCGCCGGGTTGACGACCACGATGCCCGACACCGCGTCCCCGTGCTTGGCGGCGAGCCGCAGCGCCAGCGCGCCGCCCATGGACAGGCCGGCCACGAAGACGCGCGCGCAGCGCTCCCGCAGGGCACGCAGCTCGCGGTCCACCTCCGCGTACCAGTCCTGCCAGCCGGTGACCTGCATGTCCTGCCAGCGGGTGCCGTGCCCGGGCAGCAGCGGCAGCGCGACGGTCAGACCCCGCTCGGCGAGGTGGCGGGCCCAGGGGCGCAGGGACTGCGGGGAACCGGTGAAACCGTGACAGAGGAGGACGCCGACCTCCCCGCCCTCATGGCGGAACGGCTCGGCTCCGGGCAGGACCGGCACGTCTCGGTCTCCTGTCGTCAGGGGGCCGGCGCAGCCGGACCGTCGTATGCGATGGACGCGTGTGCGGTACTCGCGGGTACTTCACCGTACGCGACCGCACTGACACCGACCAGGGCCGTCGGAGCCATTGACGGTGCCCCGGGTTAAGGTCAGAGCCACAGATACCAGGAGGCACTCGGTTGTTGTACGGCACGATGAAGCTCACCATCGGAGGGTCGCTGAAGCTCGCCTTCCGGCCCTGGGTGGAAGGCCTGGAGCACATCCCGGCCGACGGCCCCGCCATTCTGGCGAGCAACCACCTGTCGTTCTCCGACTCGTTCTTCCTGCCCGCGGTCCTCGACCGCAAGGTGACCTTCATCGCCAAGGCCGAGTACTTCAACACGCCCGGAGTGAAGGGGCGGCTCACCGCGGCCTTCTTCAAGGGCGTCGGCCAGCTCCCGGTGGACCGCTCCGGCGCGCGCGGCGCGGGCGAGGCGGCCATCAAGAGCGGCATAGAGGTCCTGGAGCGCGGTGAGCTGTTCGGTATCTATCCGGAGGGCACGCGCTCCCCGGACGGCCGGCTCTACCGCGGCAAGCCCGGCGGTCTCGCGCGCGTGGCGCTCGCCACCGGCGCGCCCGTCATCCCGGTCGCCATGATCGACACCGAGAAGATCCAGCCGCCCGGCCAGGTGATGCCGAAGCTGATGCGGCCCGGCATCCGCATCGGCGAACCCCTGGACTTCACCCGCTACCAGGGCATGGAGCACGACCGCTTCGTGCTCCGCGCGGTGACCGACGAGGTCATGTACGAGATCATGAAGCTCTCCGGCCAGGAGTACGTCGACATGTACGCGACCGCCATGAAGCGGCAGATCGCGGAGGCGGCGAAGGCCGAGAAGGAGGCGGGCAAGGCGGCGAAGGCCGCGCTCGCCCAGGCGGAGAAGGAGCAGGCCGCCAAGGAGAAGGAGCAGGCCGCCAAGGAGAAGGCGGCGGCCGAGCAGGACCGGGCCGAAGACCGGTAACGGCCGGACCGGCCGGCGAGGGCCGGTCCGACGGACGGACGTACGGGCCGGGGACGGGGGGACATGGCCAGGCGCGAGAGAGTCATGAGGATGTCGGTCGAGCAGCCGCTGTGGCGCGCGCTCGCCGGCTACCGCGTGCTCACCATGGTGTACGCGATCGGTTTCTTCACCACCGCCCACTCCGGCTTCGTCCGCCCCTGGCTCGCCGTCGCCTACTACGCCGTCCTCTTCGTCTGGACCCTGGCGACCCTGCCCAAGGTCTCCGGCGCGGCGAGCTGCACCAAGCGGTTCCTCGCCGCCGACCTCACCATCGCGCTCACCGGAATCCTGATCACCCCGCTCGCCGACGCGCCCGAGCGGGTCGCGGACGGCGGCCCGACCCTGCCGTCGATATGGACCGCCGGTTCCGTCCTGGCCTTCGCCATCAAGGGCGGCTGGCGCTGGGCGGCCGTCGCCTCCACCCTCGTCGCCGTCGCCAACCTCATCGAACGCGGCTCCCCGGCCCGCGACACCGTCCACAACGTCATCCTGGTCTGGGTCGCCTCCATCGCCATCGGCTACGTCGTCGAGGTCGCCCGCGCCTCCGAGCGCACCCTCGCCCGCGCCCTGGAGATCGAGGCGGCGACCAGGGAACGGGAGCGGCTCGCCCGCGACATCCACGACAGCGTGCTCCAGGTGCTCGCCATGGTGCAGCGGCGCGGCGCCGTGATCGGCGGCGAGGCGGCCGAGCTGGGCCGGCTGGCCGGCGAGCAGGAGGTCGCCCTGCGCACCCTGGTCTCCGGCGGCCTGGTGCCCGTCTCCCGCGTGTCGGAGGACGCAGCCGAGGGAGCGCTCGTCCGCGCGGTGGACGAACCGGAGGGCACGGACACCGACGGCCCGGTCGACCTGCGCGCCCTGCTCACCCCGTACGCCGGCTCCCTGGTGAACCTCGCCGAGCCGGGCGCCCCGGTGCTGCTGGCGCCGCCCGCCGCCCGGGAGCTCGCGGCCGCGGTGGGCGCCGCCCTGGACAACGTACGCAAGCACGTCGGAGCGGACGCGCGCGCGTGGATCCTCGTCGAGGACGAGCCCGGCGAGGTGATCGTCACCGTCCGCGACGAGGGCCCCGGCATCCCCGAAGGGCGGCTCGCCGAGGCCGAGGGCGAGGGACGGCTCGGCGTGGCCCTGTCGATCCGGGGCCGGCTGCGCGACCTCGGCGGCACGGCCGAACTGATCTCGGTGCCCGGGCAGGGCACGGAGGTCGAACTGAGGACACCGAAGGAAACCGGCGGCACCGCCGCACGGGGGAAGGCGGCCGACCGTGAGTGAACGACAGGACCCGATGATCAAGGTCATGGTGGTCGACGACCACCCCATGTGGCGCGACGCCGTCGCCCGGGACCTGGCGGAATCCGGCTTCGACGTGGTCGCCACCGCCGGCGACGGAGACCAGGCCGTGCGCCGCGCCCGGGCCGCCGCCCCCGACGTCCTCGTCCTCGACCTCAACCTGCCCGGCAAGCCCGGCGTCCAGGTCTGCAAGGAGGTCGTCGGCACCGATCCCAAGCTGCGCGTCCTCGTGCTCTCCGCGAGCGGCGAGCACGCCGACGTACTGGAAGCCGTGAAGTCCGGCGCGACCGGCTACCTGCTGAAGTCGGCCTCCACGGAGGAACTGCAGGACGCGGTGCGCCGCACGGCCGTCGGCGACCCGGTGTTCACCCCGGGGCTGGCCGGACTGGTCCTCGGCGAGTACCGCCGCCTAGCCTCCGAGCCGGCGCCGGCGGCGGAGACCGGCGACCCCGGGGCGCCTCGGCTCACCGACCGCGAGACCGAGGTGCTGCGCCTGGTCGCCAAGGGCCTGAGCTACAAGCAGATCGCCGAACGCCTCGTCATCTCCCACCGCACCGTGCAGAACCACGTCCAGAACACCCTCGGCAAGCTCCAGCTGCACAACCGGGTGGAACTGGTGCGGTACGCGATAGAACGGGGTCTGGACGACGCGTGAGTCCGCGCGGGACAGTGGCGGTGGCCTGAACCACCCGCTGTGGCAAGGGAGTTCGCGATGAAGGTCGGAGTACTGACCGGAGGCGGTGACTGCCCCGGGCTCAACGCCGTCATCCGGGCCGTCGTCCGCAAGGGCGTACAGGAGTACGGCTACGGATTCGTCGGCTTCCGGGACGGCTGGCGCGGTCCGCTGGAGGGCGACTCCGTCCCGCTCGACATCCCGGCCGTCCGCGGCATCCTGCCCCGCGGCGGCACCGTCCTCGGCTCCTCGCGCACCAACCCGCTCCAACACGAACACGGCATCCGGCGCATCAAGGAGAACCTCGCGAAGCTCGGCGTCGAGGCCCTCATCACCATCGGCGGCGAGGACACCCTCGGCGTCGCCACCCGCCTCGCCGACGAGTACGGCGTGCCCTGCGTCGGCGTCCCCAAGACCATCGACAACGACCTGTCCGCCACCGACTACACCTTCGGCTTCGACACGGCCGTCGGCATCGCCACCGAGGCCATCGACCGGCTGCACACCACCGCCGAGTCCCACATGCGGGTCCTGGTCGTGGAGGTCATGGGCCGGCACGCCGGCTGGATCGCGCTGCACTCGGGCCTGGCCGGCGGCGCCAACGTCATCCTCATCCCCGAGCAACGCTTCGACACCGAGCAGGTGTGCGCCTGGGTGACCTCCCGGTTCCGGGCGTCGTACGCGCCGATCGTGGTCGTCGCCGAGGGGGCGATGCCGAAGGACGGCGACATGGTGCTCAAGGACGAGACGCTGGACTCCTACGGCCATGTCCGGCTGTCCGGCGTGGGTGAGTGGCTGGCGAAGGAGATCGAGAAACGCACCGGCAACGAGGCCCGGACGACGGTCCTCGGCCATGTCCAGCGCGGCGGCACGCCCAGTGCCTTCGACCGCTGGCTCGCCACCCGGTTCGGGCTGCACGCCATCGACTGCGTCCGCGACGGCGACTTCGGCAAGATGGTCGCCCTGCGCGGCACGGACATCGTCCGCGTCCCGATCGCCGACGCCACGGCCCGGCTGAAGACGGTCGACCCGAAGCTGTACGAGGAGGTCGGCGTCTTCTTCGGCTGACCGCTGACCGCTGACCGCTGACCGCTGACCGGCGGCCGTGCGCCCCGCGCCGTATATTCGGCCCGGAGTCCGGCAGAAGCCCGAGCCCAGCAGAACGGGAGCGGTCATGGAGATCCTGGCCTTCGGCGTCCAGGCCGACGAGCGGCCCCTGATCGAGCGGGCCTTCCACGGCCACGACGAGATCCGCTGCCTGGACGTCTTCCTCAACGAGGACACCGCCCCCATCGCGGCCGGCCACGAGATCGTCTCCACCTCCGTCAACGCCGACCTCGGCGCGGCCGTCCTGGAGATCCTCGCGGCCGGCGGCACCCGGATGGTGGCCCAGCGCTCCACCGGCTTCAACAACATCGACCTCGACACGGCCGGGCGGCTCGGCATGACCGTCGCCCGGGTGTCGTACTACTCCCCGTACTCGGTCGCCGAGTTCGCCTGGACCCTCGCCATGGCCGTCAACCGGCGGATCGTGCGCGCCTCCACCCGCACCCGCGACTTCGACTTCCGCCTGGACGGTCTGATGGGCCGGGACATGCACGGCCGCACCGCCGGCGTGATCGGCACCGGCAAGATCGGCGAGGCCTTCGCCCGCATCGCCCACGGCTTCGGCATGCGGCTGCTGGGCTGGGACGTCGCCGAGAACCCCGCGTGCATGGAGCTGGGCATGCGCTACGTCCCCAAGGACGAGCTGCTCGCCCGCTCCGACCTGCTCTCCCTGCACGTCCCCCTGATGCCCGAGACCCGGCACCTGATCGACGCGCCCGCCCTGAAGTCGATGCGGGACGACGCGATCCTGATCAACTCCAGCCGCGGCGGGCTGATCGACAGCGCCGCCCTGGTCACCGAGCTGCGCGCGGGTCGCTTCACGGGTGTGGGCCTGGACGTGTACGAGGCGGAGGCGGGCCTGTTCTTCCTCGACAAGTCCCTGGAGGCCATCGCCGACGACACCCTGGCCCGCCTCGTCACCTTCCCGAACGTCCTGGTCAGCTCGCACCAGGCGTACTACACCGAGGACGCCGTCGGCCAGATCGTCGACACCACGGCGAAGAACGTCCTCGACTACCTGGCCGGCCGCCGCTCGGAGAACGTGCTGGTGCCCCGCAGCTGACCGGCCAGCTCCCGCACGATCGCGGCGCCGTTCAGCGTCAGCACGGACTCGGGGTGGAACTGCACGCCCGCGAAACCGGGGCCGCGCAGCGCGTGCACCTCGCCGCCCGCCGAGCGGCTCACCTCCACGCCGTGCGCGGCCAGCTCGGCGGCCGTCTCGTCGTCGCAGCGCGCCGTGAAACTGTTGTAGAAGCCCACCGTCTCGCGCCGTCCGAACAGGTCGATCTCCGTCTGCGCCCCCTGGTACGGCACCTCCTTGCGGACGACGTCCAGTCCCAGCTCCGCCGCGATCAGCTCGTGCCCGAGGCAGACGCCGAGGACGCCGTGCCGGTTCTCCCGGATCACGTCGGCGGTCAGGGCGCGCAGGAAACGCATCTTGGGGTCGGCGGGGTCGGACGGATCACCGGGACCGGGGCCCAGCACCACCGGTCCCTCGTGCCCGAGCACCGCCTCGCGCAGCCCCTCCTCGTCGTACCGGCGCACGCTCACCGCGAGCCCCGAGGAGCGCAGTACGTGCGCGAGCATCGCCGTGAAGGTGTCCTCGGCGTCGACGACCAGGGCGTGCCCGGTGAGCGCGTCGGACGGCTCCTGCATCCGCAGCCAGAACGGCGCCAGCGAGGAGCGGCGCCCGTCCAGGGCCGCCCGCACCCGGGGGTCGTCGGCGAGCTTCGGCCGCCCGGCCTCCGTACGCGGCCGGGACGGTCGTACGCCGAGGGCCGCCAGCACCCCGGCCGCCTTGGCGTGGGTCTCCGCGACCTCGCCCGCCGGGTCCGAGCCCCGCACCAGCGTGGCGCCGACCGGCACCCGAAGCCGCCCGCCCGCGTCGATGTCGGCGGTACGGATCAGGATGGGGGAGTCGAGGGTCTGGGAGCCGCCGGAGTCCCGGCCGAGCAGCGCCAGCGCCCCCGCGTAGTAGCCGCGCCCGCCGGTCTCGTGCCGCTCGATGACCCGGCAGGCGTTCTGCACCGGCGATCCGGTGACCGTCGCCGCGAACATCGTCTCCTTCAGCACCTCCCGCACGTCCAGCGAGGACTTGCCGCGCAGCTCGTACTCGGTGTGCGCGAGGTGCGCCATCTCCTTCAGCCGGGGCCCGACGACGACGCCGCCCATGTCGCCGACGGTGCACATCATCTTGAGCTCCTCGTCGACCACCATCGACAGCTCCTCGATCTCCTTGCCGTCGGCGAGGAAGCCCAGCAGGTGCTCCGGGGTCGGCCCCTCGGCGGGATAGCGGTACGTCCCGCTGATCGGGTTCATGACGACCGTGCCGCCGGACATCCGCACGTGCACCTCGGGGCTGGCCCCGACCAGCGTGCGGTCCCCGGTGTGCACGACGAACGTCCAGTACGCACCCCGTTCGCCCTCCAGCAGCCGCCGGAACAGCGCCAGCGCGTCGGCCCGCCCGAACCCGGGGATCATGCCCTCGTACGTCCGCCGGATCACGAAGTTCGCGCCCTCGCCGGCCCCGATCTCCTCGTCCAGCACCCGTCCGACGATCTCCGCGTACTCCTCGTCACCGACGTCGAAGCCACCGCCTTCGACGCGGACGTCGTGCGCGGGGAGGGCGGCGAGGACGTCGGCGAGCGGCACGTCGTACCGCTCCTCGGGAGTCAGCACCAGCAGCGGCGTGCCGTCGTCGCGGACGTCGAAGCCGCGCTCGCGGATCTGCCGGAAGGGGACGAGCGCCAGCCCCTCGCCGGGCAGGTCGGCCAGTCTGTCGTGCTCCGTCACCGGGCCGAGCAGCAGTTCCACGGTGTCGTGGTCGTGGCCCGGGGTGCGGCGGCGCAGCAGGGCGAACGGGCGGGAGTCGGCCAGGAGGCCGTCGAGCGGTGTCATGGGTGATCCGTGTCCTTCTCGGTTCGTCGGAGAGGAACGGTCCCGGTCGCACAAACGCCGAAGGCCGCCCCTCGGGCGGCCTTCGCGAAGTCTTGCGTACGCGCAGTCAGTGGGCCGCCGGATGAGCGGTCCACCACCAGTTCTGGGTCGAGTGCGCGAACATACGGCGCAGCGTACCCCACCGCCCCGGTGTCCACGGAGCATTCCGTGCGTCTCATTCCCTGGGCACGGGGCGGGGGCCCCGTTCCGACCCCGTAATGTTGAGGCCGTGACCGTGAACGCTAAGACCAGCCCGAGCGCTGGCAACACCTGGCGAGACCTGCCCGCGGCGCAGCAGCCTGAGTACCCCGACACCGAGGCTCTGCGCGCAGTGATCGCGGACCTCGAGTCGTATCCGCCGCTCGTCTTCGCGGGCGAGTGCGACCAGCTGCGCGCCCGGATGGCGGCCGTCGCCAAGGGAGAGGCGTTCCTCCTCCAGGGCGGCGACTGCGCCGAGGCCTTCGACGCGGTGTCCGCGGACCACATCCGCAACAAGCTCAAGACGCTGCTCCAGATGGGCGCCGTGCTCACGTACGCCGCCTCCGTGCCCGTGGTGAAGGTGGGCCGGATCGCCGGCCAGTACTCCAAGCCGCGCTCCAAGCCGACCGAGACCCGCGACGGCGTGACCCTGCCGACCTACCGCGGCGACTCCGTCAACGGCTTCGACTTCACCGAGGCGGCCCGGATTCCGGACCCCGAGCGGCTCAAGCGGATGTACCACGCGTCGGCGTCCACGCTGAACCTGGTGCGCGCCTTCACCACCGGCGGTTACGCCGACCTGCGCCAGGTGCACGCCTGGAACCAGGACTTCGTGAAGTCGTCCCCGTCGGGCCAGCGCTACGAGCAGCTCGCCCGGGAGATCGACAACGCGCTGAACTTCATGCGGGCCTGCGGGACGGACCCGGCCGAGTTCCAGACCGTCGAGTTCTTCTCCTCGCACGAGGCGCTGCTGCTCGACTACGAGTCGGCGCTCACCCGCGTGGACTCGCGCACGGGGCAGCTGTACGACGTCTCCGGGCACATGGTGTGGATCGGTGAGCGCACCCGGCAGCTGGACCACGCGCACATCGAGTTCGCCTCCCGCATCCGCAACCCGATCGGCATCAAGCTCGGCCCGACGACGACGGCCGAGGAGGCGCTGCAGTACATCGAGCGCCTCGACCCGGAGCGCGAGCCCGGCCGGCTGACCTTCATCGTCCGCATGGGCGCGGACAAGATCCGCGACAAGCTCCCCGAGCTGGTGGAGAAGGTCACCGCCTCCGGCGCGACCGTCGCCTGGATCACCGACCCGATGCACGGCAACACCTACGAGGCGGCCTCCGGTCACAAGACCCGCCGCTTCGACGACGTGCTCGACGAGGTCAAGGGCTTCTTCGAGGTCCACAAGGCGCTCGGCACCCACCCGGGCGGCATCCACGTGGAGCTGACCGGCGACGACGTGACCGAGTGCGTGGGCGGCGGCGACGAGATCTTCGTCGACGACCTGCACCAGCGCTACGAGACGGCCTGCGACCCGCGGCTCAACCGCAGCCAGTCGCTCGACCTGGCGTTCCTGGTGGCGGAGATGTACCGGGACCAGTGACGGACGACCCCGCTGGGGGTCGGTGAATGGGGCGCGGGTCACACTCGATCCGCGCCCCCTTCCCTTTTGTCGATCTTGCGTGATGGGTAAGGTTAGGTTTGCCTCACCGATCAGTCGGGCCCTCCGGTCGTCGTCGGTACGGCACGACCTTGTACCCCGCTCGGGAGGTGAACCGCGTGTTCGTCTGCAGCTGCTTCGGTGTCACCGAGGAACAGGTGAAGAGCCACGCGGAAGCCGGCGCCTGCACGCCCCGGCAGATCGCCTCCGCCTGCAAGGCCGGCACCGACTGCGGCGGCTGTGTACGCCGCATCCAGGCGCTGCTCGGCCGGGGCGCCTGCCCCCGCCGTCAGCTGGCCGACCAGGGGGAGCCGGTCCTCGCGGAGCTTCCCGAGGCCGCCTAGGGCAAGACCCGGCTACAGTGAGCCGGGGTCGGACGCGTCCGGCTGGGACTGCTCGATCACCGTGGACAGGTACAGCGACTCGCCGAGCTTCTCGATCAGCTCCAGCTGGGTGTCCAGGTAGTCGATGTGATGCTCCTCGTCGGCGAGGATCGCCTCGAAGACGTTCGCCGACGTGATGTCGTGCTTGGCCCGCATCACCTCGATGCCCCGGCGCAGCCGGTCGATCGCCTCGACCTCGATCTCCCGGTCGGCCTGGAACATCTCGGTCACGCTCTGGCCGACCCGCACGTGGAAGAGCCGCTGGTAGTTCGGCAGGCCGTCCAGGAGCAGGATGCGGTCGGTGAGCACCTCGGCGTGGCGCATCTCGTCGAAGGACTCCGCGCGCGTGTACTTCGCGAGCTTGGTCCAGCCCTTGTGGTCCTGCAGCTTCGCGTGCAGGAAGTACTGGTTGATCGCCGTGAGCTCGGCGGTGAGCTGCTCATTCAGGAACTCGATGACCTCGGGGTCGCCCTGCATCGCTTGACGCTCCTTCGAACGGGAACTGGCGTGTTGCGCCGCATGATTGCACCGGCTTCCAAGATCGTCCAGTAAGTCTAGACTTAGTAAGTAAGTACAGGCTTAGTCCATTTTGTTGTCGATTGCCCGAATGTAAGTGGGGCGGGTCCGGGGCATCGGTCCGGGTCTGTCAGGATGGAGGCATGGGTCAGCCGGTGGAACACGAATCGGGAGAAGGCGGTTCGCAAGGAGCGCCGCGGTTCGAGCTCCCGCCGGGACAGCGACTGCAGCGCGGCTGGCCGGTCACGCACTACGGACCGGTCCCCAAGTTCCGCCCCGAGCGCTGGGAGTTCCGGGTCTTCGGGACCACCGCCGACGGTGAGAAGCACGGCTGGACCCACGACGAGTTCACCGCCCTGCCGTACACCACGGTCGTCGCCGACCTGCACTGCGTCACCAAGTTCAGCATGCTCGGCTCCGAGTGGGGCGGCGTCCCGGCCGCCACGATCCTGGACCTGGCTCCGCCCGGGCCGGCCGTCACCCATGTGATGGTGTGGGCCGAGTACGGCTTCAGCTCCAACCTCCGGCTGTCCGACTTCGCCGCGGAGCGCACCCTCTTCGCCACCCACAAGGACGGCGAGCTGCTCACCGCCGAGCACGGCTTCCCGCTGCGGCTGGTCGTGCCGCACCTGTACGCCTGGAAGGGCCCGAAGTGGGTCCGCGGCATCGAGTACATGACCGCCGACCGCCGCGGCTTCTGGGAGGAGCGCGGCTACCACAACATCGGCGACCCCTGGAAGGAGCAGCGCTACTCCTACCAGGAGGAGCCGGGGGACGGTCCCGGGCTCTGACCGGTCGGACGGTCGGACCGGTCGGTCTTCCGGGTCAGCCGTCGCGCAGCTTCTTCAGCCGCTCCACGTCCGCCGCGTGCCCCTCCTTGCCGCCCGGGGTCTCGATGACCAGCGGCACGCCCTCGGTCGCCGGGTGGGTCATCAGCGCGCGGAACGGGTCCTCGCCGATGTGTCCGGCGCCGATGTTCTCGTGCCGGTCCTTGTGTGCGCCGGCCACGTCCTTGGAGTCGTTGGCGTGGATCAGCTTCAGCCGGCCCTCGCCAACCGTGTCCACCAGCAGGTCCAGGGTCTGGTGCATGCCGGACGGCCCGGTCAGGTCGTGCCCGGCCGCGAAGATGTGGCAGGTGTCCAGGCACACGCCCAGCTTCGGGTGGGCGTCCAGCGCCTCGAAGTACGGCCCGAAGTCCCAGGTCCGCGAGCACAGGGAGGCGCCCTGGCCCGCCGTCGACTCCAGCAGCAGGTACGGGGCGTCGTCGTGGGTCAGCTCGTCGAGCAGCGGCAGCATGTGCTCCCGCACCTGCTTCAGCGCCACCGCCCGGTCCCGCCCACCGGTCGCGCTGCCGGTGTGCACGACCACGCCGAGCGCCCCGATCGCCCGCCCGCGCCGCAGCGAGTGCCGCAGCGACTCGACCGACCGCTCCACCGTCGCCTCGGTGTGCGAGCCGAAGTTGATCAGGTACGGCGCGTGCACGTACGCCGGGATCGACCCGGCCGCGCAGGCCTCCCGGAACGCCTCGTCCTGCTTCGGGTTGCCGGCCGGCGTGGCCCAGCCGCGCGGGTTGGCGACGAAGACCTGCACGGTCTCCGCCTTCAGGTCACGGGCGTAGGACAGGCCGACCGAGTGCAGGCCGCCGGCCACGGGGACGTGGCCGCCGACGGGATTGCGGGGGAGCGCGGGGGCGGGGGAGGGGGAGGAGGCGGACCGTTCACTGTTCACCCATTCAGGGTGTCATGACTGGTCACGCCCCCGGACCGTGAGTGCCGTCACCTGAGGGCGTCACCTGCGTGCGTCACCTGATGGTGATCTTGATGGTGGATCCCTTGGGAGCGGTGTCCCCGCCGTCCACGGACTGCTCCTTCACCGTGTCGCCGAACAGCCCGAGCAGACCGCGGTCCTCCTCCACGTCGAAGCCCGCGTCCTTCAGCTTCCGTTTGGCGTCGTCCACGCTGTCGCCGACCACGTCCGGCACCTCGATCATCTCGGGGCCCTTGGAGACCGTGAGGGTCACCGTGTCGCCCTCGGCGGCCCGGCTGCCCGAACCCGGCGTCTGACGGGCGACCTGGCCCTTGTCGTACTCCGAGTTCACCTGCTCGTCGGCGACCTTCACCTTCAGCCCGGCCTCGGTCAGCTCGGCCCGCGCGTCGGCCAGGTCGTCGCCGGTGACGTCCGGGACGTCGATCGGGCTGCCCTTGCTGACGACCAGCGCGACCGCGGAGCCCGCGCGCACGGTGGTGCCCGTCCTCGGCTTCGTGGAGATCACGAAGCCCTTCGGCACCTCCCCGCTGAACGCCCGGGTCACCATGCCCGGCTCCAGCCCCTCGTCCTTCAACACGGTCCGCGCCCGGTCCAGCTTGTAGCCCTCGACGTCCGGCAGCTTCACGGTGTCGGGGCCGTCGGAGACCGTGAGCGACACCGAGTCGTTCTTGCGGATGCGGGTGCCCACACCGGGGTCGGTGCTGATGACCTTGCCGCGCTCCACGGTGTCGCTGTAGGCGTGCTCGACCTTGCCGACGTCCAGCCCGGCGTCCTCCAGCCGGTCCCGGGCCTGCGCCTCCGTCTTGGACACCAGCGCCGGCACCTTGGTGAACTGGCCGGAGTTGATGTACCAGACGCCCGTGCCGACGCCGAGCACCAGCAGGACGGCGATGACGATCGCCAGCGGGCCGCGCCGCAGCTGAGGGCGTCGGCGCCCGGGCGGGGCCGCCGGGGGAGCGGTCAGCCGACTGGTGCGGTGCATCCCGTCGGCGTCCGCGGGGAAGGCGCCGTCCGGGCCGTCGCCGTCGCCGTCGTCCTCGTTGACGGGCAGCGGCCGGGGCATCGTCAGCGCGCGGGGGATCACGCTCGTGCGGTCCTCCGCGTTGTCGTGCTCCCCGGCGAGCGCCTGCGGCGGCACCGCGTCCAGCTGCTCCTCGGTGAGCGCGGCTCGGGCCTCACGGGTCTGCGCGAGCAGCGCCACGGCGTCGTGCGGCCGGATCTCCGGGTTGCGCGCGGTCGCTGAGGCGACCAGCTCGTCCAGCTCGTACGCCATCCCCGGCACCGCGGCCGACGGCGGCGGCACGTCCTCGTGCAGGTGCTTGTAGAGGACCTGGGCCGGGGAGTCGCCCTCGTGCGGCTTGCCGCCGGTCAGCATCTCGTACAGCACGACGCCGCACGCGTACACGTCGACCCGGGGGTCGGCCGCGCCCTGCTCGATCTGCTCGGGCGCCAGGTAGGAGACGGTGCCGAGGACGGAGCCGGTGGTGTTGGTGACCGTGTCCACGGCCCGGACCAGTCCGAAGTCGGCGACCTTGACCCGGCCGTCGTCCCCTATCAGCACGTTCTCCGGCTTCATGTCCCGGTGCACGAAGCCGGCCCGGTGCGCGGCGCCCAGCGCGGCCAGCACCGGCTCCAGGATGTCCAGCGCGGCCCGCGGCCTGAGCGCCCCGCGCTCGCGCAGCACGTCACGCAGGGTGCAGCCGGCGATGTACTCCATCGCCAGGTAGACGTACGCCCCCTCGGCTCCCTGATCGAACACCTGCACGACATTGGGATGGTCCAGCCGGGCGACCGACTTCGCCTCGCGGATGAAGCGCTCCACGAAGGTGGCGTCGGTCGCGAGCGTAGGGTGCATCACCTTCAGCGCGAGCACGCGGTCCAGGCGGGTGTCCACGGCCCGGTAGACCGTGGCCATCCCACCGACCGCGATCCGCGCCTCTACGCGGTACCGGCCGTCGAGCACCTGCCCGACGAGAGGGTCCTGAAGGGTCGTGTCCACGCAGCGAGTCTACGAGCCACCACGGACACCCGACGCCGCCGTCACCGATCGGCCCCGGTACTGCAGCGCACCTGTGACGCTTCCCACGCACGAGCACTCGAGTAGCCGCCCACGCACGGTCGGCCGCCGACGGCGCTCGACCCCCACGGGCGAGGCCCACCTCTTGCCCGACTGGAAACGGGTGGTGCGCGGGTGGGAGACCAAGACCCCAGGACAGCGCAGGCTCACTGAAAAGCGGGCCGCTCCGGATCCAGCACCGCAAGGCCCTCCGCAGGAGACGACGCCTCGGCGAACCGCCGCCGCGGAATCCGCCCCGCCCGCCGCGCGCAGCGCCCCGCCTCCACGGCGAACCGCATCCCCTCCGCCATCAGCACCGGTTCCTGCGCCCGCGTCACCGCCGACGCCAGCATCACCCCCGCACACCCCAGCTCCATCGCCAGCGCCACGTCCGACGCCGTACCGGCCCCCGCGTCCAGGATCACCGGCACGCGCGCGTGCTCCACGATCAGCTCGAAGTTGTGCGGGTTGCGGATGCCCAGCCCCGACCCGATCGGCGACCCGAGCGGCATGATCGCCGCGCACCCGACGTCCTCCAGCTTCCGCGCGAGGACCGGGTCGTCGTTGGTGTACGGCAGCACCGTGAACCCGTCGTCGACCAGCGTCTCCGCCGCGTCCAGCAGCTCGATCGGGTCCGGCAGCAGGGTGCGCTCGTCGGCGATGACCTCCAGCTTCACCAGGTCGGTCCCGAGCGCTTCGCGCGCGAGCCGCGCGGTGAGCACGGCCTCCCCGGCGGTGAAGCAGCCTGCCGTGTTCGGCAGCACCCGGATGCCGAGCTTCTCCAGCACCGACAGCACCGACCCGTGCACCGAGGCGTTCACGCGCCGCATCGCGACGGTCGTGAGTTCCGTGCCGGACGCCACCAGCGCCCGCTCCAGGACGTCGAGGCTGGGCGCCCCGCCCGTACCCATGATCAGGCGGGACCCGTAGGTCGTACCGCCGAGGACGAAGGGATCGTCGGCCATGGTCAGCCTCCTTGCACAGCGGTGAGGACTTCGACGCGGTCGCCGTCGGCCAGCGCGGTGGCGGCCCACCGCGCGCGCGGGACGACGGTTTCGTTGAGTGCGGCGGCCACTCCGGACGGCGCCGTGGTGAGCGTGCCCACCAGGGCGTCCAGGGCCGTGCCGGGAGCCACCTCGCGCGGCTCGCCGTTGACGGAGATGTTCATGCGGACTGCTCCGAGAGTTGCGGGAGTGCGGGAACCGCGGGGTCGGCGCCGAAGCGGCGGGGCGTGAAGGGACGGCCCTCCTCCGGGAGCTCCCCCGTGGCCAGGGCGTGCGCCATGACGTCACCGGTGACGGGAGTCAGCAGGACGCCGTTGCGGTAGTGGCCGGTGGCCAGCAGCAGGCCGTCCAGGGCGGTCGGGCCGAGCAGCGGGGCGTTGTCCGGGGAGCCGGGGCGCAGACCCGCGCGGGTCTCCGTCAGGGGCAGCTCGGTGATGCCGGGGACCAGCTCGTGGGCGTCGCGCAGCAACTCGTAGACGCCGCCCGCGGTGACCGTCGTGTCCCAGCCCAGCTCCTCGCTGGTGGCGCCGACGACCAGCTCGCCGCTCTCCCGGGGCACCAGGTAGACGGCGTTGCCGCGCACCACGGCACGCACCGTCCGGTTCAGCAGCGGCCCGTGCGCCCGCGGCATCGTCAGCCGCAGCACCTGCCCCTTCACCGGCCGCACCGGCGGCAGTACGTCCTGAGGCACGCCCGTGAGCCGTCCGCTCAGGCTGCCGCCCGCCAGCACCACCTGCCCGGCCGCCAGCACGGTGCCGTCGGCGGTGACGATCCCCGTGGCCCGTTCGCCGCCGTGCCCGACGGTGAGCCGGTCGGCCCACACCCGGTGGAGGACGACGCCCGCGCGTTCGCAGGCGGCGACCAGCGCGGCGGCCAGGCGCCGCGGGTCGATCTGGTGGTCGCCGTCCACCCGGAGCCCGCCGCGCACGCCAGGCGCGAGCATCGGTTCCAGGCGCCGGCACTCACGCCCCGACAGCCACTCGGACTCCAGGCCCGAACGCTGCTGGAGCGCGTGCAGCTCCCGCAGGTGGGCGCGGTCGTCGGCGTCCAGCGCCACGGCGAGGGTGCCGCAGCGGCGGTAACCGAGGTCATGGCCCGTGACGTCCGCCAGCTCGGCGGCGAACTCCGGGTAGCGGCGGGCCGAGGCGAGGTTCAGGGCGAGCAGCGTCTGCTCGCCGTAGTGCAGTTCCGTGACGGCGGCCAGCATTCCGGCCGCCACCTGGGCGGCGCCACCGCCCGGTTCGGGGTCCACCAGGGCGGTGGCGAGCCCGCGCTGCGCGGCCCGCCACGCCGTGACCAGGCCGATGATCCCACCCCCGACGACGAGGACGTCAGGTGTACGGGACGACGAGTGCGGTGGTGACGACATGGGCGTCCAGCCCCTCCCTTCGCCGGCATGACCCGGATCAGGTTCGTACGGTCGGAGGCCGCCAGCCTCCCTCTCAGCCCGGTGCGTCCGGGCTCCCGCGAGTGCCTTACGTTGGCCACCCTAGCCCGCAGCACATCGCACTCGTAAGGGAGCCTCCGCCCGTGGCACGCTCGCTCGACGGTCTGGTCCTCGCCCCCGTCGCCGACCAGGCGCCCGGCCAGGTGGGCACCCGGACCCGCTTCACCTACCACGAGCAGGACGGCGCCGTGTGGGCCGAGTACGCGGGCGGTGACGTCGTGCGCGGCCACCTCGTGGGCACCCGGGAGGGCGACCGCCTGGACTTCCGGTACGTGCAGCTCAAGGCCGACGGCAGCACGTCGTCGGGGCACTGCGTGTCGACCGTCGTGGAGCTGTCGGACGGGCGGGTGCGGCTGGACGAGACCTGGGAGTGGGAGTCGCAGCGGGGCAGCGGGACGAGCGTTGTGGAGCAGGTCACCGCGCACGAGCACTGACCGGCGATGTGCCGGGTGTCTAAGGTGATCAGGTGAGCGAGCAGACGCAGGAGCGGACCCCGGAGCGCCGCGTGGTCGTCGTGGGCGCGGGCATGGCGGGGGTGCAGACCGCGGTCGCCCTGCGCGAGCAGGGCTTCACCGGCCCCGTCACGCTGATCGGCGCCGAGCCGCACCAGCCCTACGACCGTCCCCCGCTGTCCAAGGCCGTCCTGCTCGGGACCGCCGAGGGCTCCGCCTTCGACGTCGACTTCGAGGCGCTCGGCATCACCCTGCGGCTCGGCTGCGAGGCCCTGGGCGTCCGCCCCGCCGAGCACGTCCTCGACACGTCCGAGGGACCCCTGCCGTACGACTGCCTGGTCCTGGCGACCGGCGCGGAACCGTTGCGGCTGCCCGGCGCCGAGGGCGTGCCCGGCGTGCACCTGCTGCGCACCCTGGACGACGCCGAACGGCTGCGCCCGGTGCTCGCCCGGCAGCACGACATCGTGGTCGTCGGCGCGGGCTGGATCGGCGCCGAGTTCGCGACCGCCGCGCGGGAGGCGGGTTGCGCGGTGACCGTGGTGGAGGCCGCCGACCGGCCGCTGGCCGGCGCACTGCCCGCCGAGGTCGCCGCCCCGATGGCGCGGTGGTACGCGGAAGCCGGCGCCGTCCTGCGCACGCACGCGCGCGTGGAGCGCGTCGAGCCCGGCGAAGGACCCGGGGAGTCCGGTCACGTGGTGGTCCTGGACGACGGTTCGCGGCTGCCCGCCGGCGCGGTCGTCGTCGGCATCGGCGCCCGGCCCGCCACCGCCTGGCTGGCCGGCTCCGGGATCGCCCTCGGCGCGCACGGCGAGGTCGTGGCCGACGACCGCCTGCGCACGTCCGCCACGGACGTGTACGCGGTCGGCGACTGCGCGTCCTTCCCCTCCGGCCGCTACGGGGAGCGGCTGCTGGTGCACCACTGGGACAACGCCCTCCAGGGCCCGCGCACGGTCGCCGCCGACATCGTCGGCGCCGCCGCCGGCGAGGTCCCCGAGGCCTACGATCCGGTGCCGTACTTCTGGTCCGAGCAGTTCGGCCGCTTCGTGCAGTACGCCGGTCACCACACGGCCGCCGACGCGACCCTGTGGCGCGGCGACCCGGCGTCCGCCGCCTGGACGGTCTGCTGGCTGCGCGAGGACCACCTGGTCGCCCTGCTGGCGGTGGGCCGCCCCCGGGACCTGGCGCAGGGCAGGAGGCTGATCCAGGCGGGCACGGCGATGGATCCGCGGCTGCTGACCGACCCGGCGAAGCCGCTGAAGGCGGCCACGGCGTAGTCCGGTTTCCGACTGTCAGTGCCAGATGGCAGGCTTGAGGCGTGACCGAGATTGACGCAAAGATCGATGCTCTCGTGCCTGCCTGGCTCACCGTTCCCGACATCGCCGAGATGCTCGGCGTCGAGGTGACCCGCGTGCGCCAGCTGATCAAGGAAGGCCAGCTCATCGCCGTACGCCGCGGCGAGAACCGCGCACTGCACATCCCGGCGGCCTTCATCGACGGGGACAAGGTCGTCAAGGGCCTGGTCGGGACCCTGACGCTGCTGCGGGACGACGGCTTCACGGCCGAGGAGATGCTGGAGTGGCTCTTCACGCCCGACGAGTCCCTGCCCGGCACCCCCGCGCAGGCGCTGAGCGAGAACCGTGGCACGGAGGTGAAGCGCCGCGCCCAGGCGCTCGCCGTCTGATCTGATACCCCGGGCGCCGGGGGTCCGCCTCGTGGCGGCGCCACCGCCGCGTCGTACCTTGGGCGGCGTATCCCTGCGAAGCTCCGTCCGGGAGTCGCAGGGCGTCGCAGTCCGTTAGCCGAGGTGTGCGGCCCACCGCGGGCCGCACACCGCACACCTGGGGGGACACCCGCATGCCCGACACCGCCGCGACCGCACGCGCCCGGCTCGCCGACGCCCGGCTCTACCTGTGCACGGACGCCCGCCGCGACCAGGGCGACCTGCCCGAGTTCCTCGACGCGGTGCTGGCCGGCGGCGTCGACATCGTGCAGCTGCGCGACAAGGGCATGGAGGCGGCCGAGGAACTGGAGCACCTGAAGGTCCTCGCCGACGCCTGCGCCCGCCACGGCAAGCTCCTCGCGGTCAACGACCGCGCGGACGTCGCCCACGCTGCCCGCGCCGACGTACTGCACCTCGGGCAGGGCGACCTCCCGGTGCCCGCCGCCCGCGCGATCCTCGGCGACGACGTGCTCGTCGGCCGCTCCACCCACGCCGAGTCCGAGGCCGCCGCCGCGGCCGTCCAGGACGGTGTGGACTACTTCTGCACCGGCCCGTGCTGGCCGACCCCCACCAAGCCCGGCCGCCACGCACCCGGCCTCGACCTGGTCCGGTACACCGCGTCCCTGGGCACCGACCGCCCCTGGTTCGCCATCGGCGGCATCGACCTCGGCAACCTCGACGAGGTGCTGGAGGCCGGTGCCCGCCGCGTCGTCGTCGTCCGGGCGCTCACCGCGGCGGACGACCCGGGCGCGGCGGCGGCCGAGTTCGCCAAGCGGCTGCGGGAGGCCTAGGTGTGCTGTGGGTGCCGCGGGCATGTGTCCAAGGGGTGGACAACAACTCGACAATGCGGACAAATATCCCGCATCCGGTTGGGTGACCGCCACCCCCTGGCTAACCTGCCCGTATGGCCCTCGGAACCGCATCCACCAGGACTGATCGCGCACGCACCGTGCGTGACATGCTCGCCACCGGCAAGACGACGTACTCGTTCGAGTTCTCGGCACCGAAGACGCCCAAGGGCGAGAAGAACCTGTGGAGCGCGCTGAGGCGGGTCGAGGCGGTCGCCCCGGACTTCGTTTCCGTCACCTACGGCGCCGGCGGTTCCACGCGCGCGGGCACGGTCAAGGAGACCCAGCAGATCGTCGCCGACACCACACTGACCCCCGTCGCCCACCTCACGGCGGTCAACCACTCCATCGCTGAGCTGCGCAACATCATCGGCCAGTACGCGGACGCCGGGATCCGCAACATGCTGGCCGTGCGCGGCGACCCGCCCGGCGACCCGATGGGCGAGTGGGTCCCGCACCCCGAGGGCCTGACCTACGCCGCCGAACTCGTCGAACTCATCAAGGAGTCCGGCGACTTCTGCGTCGGCGTCGCGGCCTTCCCGGAGATGCACCCGCGCTCCGCCGACTGGGACACGGACGTGGCGCGCTTCGTCGACAAGTGCCGGGCCGGCGCGGACTACGCGATCACCCAGATGTTCTTCCAGCCCGAGTCGTACCTGCGCCTGCGCGACCGCGTCGGCGCGGCCGGCTGCGACACCCCGGTCATCCCCGAGATCATGCCGGTGACCAGTGTGAAGATGCTGGAGAGGTTGCCAAAGCTCAGCAACGCCTCGTTCCCGGCCGAGCTGAAAGAGCGGATCCTCGCAGCCAAGGACGATCCGGCGGCTGTACGCTCGATCGGGATCGACTTCGCCACGGAGTTCTGCGCGCGGCTGCTGGCCGAGGGTGTCCCCGGACTGCACTTCATCACGCTCAACAACTCCACGGCGACGCTGGAAATCTACGAGAACCTGGGCCTGCACCACCCACCGCGGGCCTAGACCGGCCGCACATACTTACGACACACTGCCTTGCGGCCACTGGGAGAGGGGCGTACATGGGCTGGACGGTCCTCTACATCGCGTTCGGTATCGTCGCGCTGTGGCTGCTCGGTGAGGTGCTGCTGCAGTACAAGGCGCGGCTGCGCTGGCGGCTGCTCGCCTTCGGCGGCTTCGTCGGCGTCGTCGCCGGTGTGCTGCTGTCCAACGTGATCGTCATCGGTCTCGGCGCCGCCGCCTTCGCGGTCGGCCAGACCTACGTGACCCTGTCCTTCCGCCGCGGCTTCGAGGCCGGCTGGGCGGTCAACGCCCCGGCGAGCCTGGTCGGCAGGCGCGCCCGTCCCGAACGCGGCCGCCAGGAACCGACGTTGGAGGTCTCCGGCCTCGAGGCGGCCGGTCCGGGCCACGACGCCTACGGCGACCGTGACGCCTACGACGACGACCACGCGCAGGGCGACGGCGGCCCCTCGTACGGCCACGACGACTACGACCGCGACGACGTCTTCACCCCGGCCCGCCCCGCCGACCCGAGCGCGGCGGAGACCACCGCCGTCTACGAGCCGCTGCCCATGCCGGACGACACCAGTTCCTACGGTGTGTACGGCGACACCGGCTACCGACACGACCAGCAGACCCCGGCCGCCGCCGCGCCCGGCGCCGACCCGTCCTACGCCTACGACTACTCGGGCCACCCCCAGCAGGGTTACGGGTACGACACCGGCGGCCAGCAGCAGTACGCCGCCTATTCCGACCCGTACATCGGCACCCACACCTACGGCGAGGCGTCGTACGACACCGGCGGCTATGACACGTCGGGCGGGCAGCAGTACGGCCAGCAGGGCTACGGGCAGGATCCGTACGCCACCGGCACGACCGGCGGCTACGGCGGTGAGACCCCGGCCGGCGGGGTCTGGGTGCCGCAGCAGCGCAGCACCGACGACCCCTACGGCGGCGAACTCCCGCCGGAGCAGACGTACCCGTACCAGGGCGACGGCCAGCAGCCGCAGGGTCAGGGCCAGAGCCAGGGCTACGACGAGCAGTACCGCTTCTGACGGTGCCTTCGGCGCCCGGCGACCGGGCGCCGGCCGCTCACTGGGAGCCCCGGAACTCCGGTCCCTCCACGACGAGTCCGGCGACCAGCGCGCCCGACATGCCCGCGTGCGGCAGGCCGCCGCCGGGGTGCGACCAGCCGCCGACCGTGAACAGGCCCTCGATGCGCGTGCTGTTCGCCGGGTGCAGCAGGCGCCCGCCGACGCCCGCCAGGGCCGGCACCGGCACCGCGCCGTCCGCCGCGCCGGTGGCCGCCGCCACGTCGGCCGGGGTGCGCACCTCGTGCCACAGGAGGCGGTCGCGCAGGTCCGGTATCGCACGCTCGGCGGCCTGGACGAGGCGCTCGGCGTGCTCCTGGTGCTTGCCCGCGTCCGCCCCAGTGCCTGCGGGCACCACCGAGGTCACGGTGACCGCCTCGTGGTCCGGGCCCGGCACCAGCGCCGGGTCCTCGGGCCGCAGGACCGTGACCGTCGGCCGCGCGGCCATACCGGGCGTGGTGCCGAACAGCGCCTCCAACTCGGCCTCGCGGTCGGGGGCGTGCAGCACCGTCCGGTGCGCCGTCCCTTCCGGGCGGCCACCCCGCAGCGCCAGCAGCACCGTCAGCCGGCTCGCCCCGCCGCGCTGCGCCGGCACCTCCCCGTCGCCCCGCACCGGCGATCCCCCGCACAGGCTCTCCAGCACCCCGGGCGCCACCCCGGCGACCACGAACTCCGCCTCCGCCACGCCGCCTTCGGCCAGCTCCACGCCCGCCACCCGGCCGTCCTTCTCGACGACTCCGGCGACCTCGGCGCCGAAGTGGAACTCGACGCGGCGGGCCAGGCACCGCTCGTACACCGCCCGCGCCAGCTCCCGCAGACCGCCACCGCGCACGTACCACACGCCGAACGCGTACTCCATGTACGGCAGCACCGCGGTGTTGGCCGGGGCGGTCCTGGGGTCCAGGCCGTGGGCGAGGGCGTGGCTCTCCAGCAGTGCGGCGAGCCGCGCGTCCCGCAGCTCCCAGGCGCCGACCTCGGCGAGCGTGCCGGCCCGGCGGGTGCGCAGCAGCCGCTTGTGCGGGACCGCGGGGTAGGGCTCGCGCTCGGCCAGCACCTCCCAGTTCGGCCAGAGCGGCTCCTCCAGGAGCGGGCGGCGCGTGCGGTCCCAGGTCTCCCGGGCCCGCACCAGGAAGTCGCCCCAGCGCCGCCCGGCGTCCGGGCCGAGCGCGGCGTCCAGGGCCGCGAGGACACCGGCCCGCGAGGCATTCGGCAGCGAGACGTCCGTGCCGTCCGCGAACACGTGACGTGCGGACGGGTCGACCTGGACCAGCTCGACGCGGGACTCCAGCGGCTCCTTGCCGGTCTTGACGAACAGATCGCGCCAGACCGCGGGCAGCGGCAGCAGACCGGGGCCGGTGTCGAAGGAGAACCCGTCCCGCTCGAAGCGGCGCAGGGCCCCGCCGTACGTCGCCGTCCGCTCGTACACCGCCACCCGGTGGCCCGCGACGGCCAGCCGGGCGGCGGCCGCCATCGCGCCCATCCCGGCGCCGATCACCGCAATCCGTGCCATGCCGGCGACTTTATCCGCCGCCACCGACAATCCCGGCCCGAGGGTCCGTCCCCTGAGTAGCGGTACGGGCGCGCGCGTGACCGGTCGGCGGACCGCCGCGGTGAGCCGGGGTGCGCACGTCTGAGTACGTGTACCTACTCCATCAGATGAGTACCCGCGCGGATGGGGGCCGACCTGCGTGAACGAGAGAGTGGAGGCACGGAGAGGGGCACGGCTCCGGCACCGGCGACACGGGGTGCCGGAACGGAGCCGGGCCCGCGATCCGCTCCTTCCGCCGGCCGCGGTCGGCGGGAGCGAGGCACGGGGGAGCCCGGGGGGAACGACCGAGAACGGGGGTTCCGACGGGGGGACGTACGGGGGAGTACGAGAAGGCGCCGGTCCGACGGCGGCCCGCGGGGGACGCGGCCACCACGGACCGGCGCTCTTCGTGCGCGGCGCCTCAGGGGCGGCCGCTCACCCGCCCCTGGAGCAGCCGGGACAGGGCCGAGTGCACGTCGTCCAGGGAGCGCTCCGGCTGGAACGACTTCCAGTCCAGCGCGGCCACCAGGACCATGCCGACCAGGGCGGCGGCGGTCAGCGGCACGTCGATCTCGTCGCTGAACTCTCCGCCCGCCACGCCGTCGCGCAGCACGCCCTCCACCACCGCGACGGCCTCCTGGCGGACCACCAGCAGGGTGGACTGCCAGGCCCGGTTGGTGCGCCACAGCTCGGCCACGTACAGCTGGGTGAAGGCCGGGTAGCGGTCGATGAAGACGAGCCCCGCGCGGATCATCGCGTCCAGGGCGTCGACCCGGCCCCGTCCCTCGCGCGCCGCCTGCTCGGCCGCCTCCCGCAGCGATGCGGTCAGCAGACCGACACCGTGCCGCAGCAGCTCCTCGAAGAGGACGGACTTGCTGGCGAAGTTGTAGTACACCGTGCCCTTCGCGACCCCGGCGCGTTCGGCGATCTCGTCCACGGTGGTGGCGGAGAAGCCCTGCTCGGCGATGAGGGTGACGGCCGCCTCGTAGAGCTTCTGCCGGGTGGCCTCGCGGCGGCCGCTGCCGTGCGAGGTGGCGCTGCTGCTTTCCATGGTCCCGATTGTCACAGCACCCGCCCCCGGTACGTCACCGCAGGGCCCGCCGGGGTCACAGGGTCAGCTCCGGGTGCAGCCGGTCGACGGTCCACACCTGACGGCGGCGGGCCGACAGGGCGGTCAGCGCGAGCGCCGCCGCGGTGAACGCGGCGAGCACCACGCACGCGTGCCACACCGGTTCGAGACCGCCGCCCGTGATGAGCCTCCTGAGGGCCTCGACGACGTAGCTCATCGGCAGGAAGGGGTGCAGCGCGTTGAAGAAGCCCGGACTGGTCTGCACGGGGTACGTGCCGCCCGCGGACGTCAGCTGGAGCATCAGCAGCGCGAGCACCAGGATGCGGCCCGCCGCCCCGAAGCGCGCGTTCAGCCACTGCACGATCGCCGCGAAACACGCCGTCACCAGGAGCAGGAAGCCCACCGTCCCGGCCGCCCGGGCCATCTGCAGACCGACCGCCCAGTGCAGCACCGACATCAGGGCCGCCGTCTGCAGCACCCCGAGCGCCGCCACCGGCAGCCAGCCCGCCAGGGCGATCCGCCAGGCCGACGCCCCCGCGGCGAGCGCCCGCCGGTTCATCGGCGGGATCAGCATGTACGCCACCATGGCGCCCACCCACAGGGACAGCGGGATGAAGTACGGGGCGAAACCGGTGCCGTAGTTGGGCGCCTGGTGCAGGGACTCGGAGGCCAGCCGGACCGGGTCCGCCATCACCCCGGTGCGCTCGTCGCGCTCCTTCTCGTCGTAGTCGGGGATCCGCCCGGCACCGTCGTGCAGGCCGCCGGCCAGCTTTTCGGAGCCGTCGGCCAGCTTGAACATGCCGCCGTTCAGGTCGTCGGCGCCGGTGCGGAGCTTGCCGACGCCCTCGTCCAGGTCCTTCGCGCCGGTCTTGGCCGTGCCGATGCCCTTGTGGAGCTTCTCGGCGCCGTCGGCGACCCTCCCCGCGCCCGTGTTCAGGTCGTTGACCTTCTTGACGGCGTCGTCGAGGTCCTCGGAGAGGTTCGGGGCGCGCTCGGCGAGGGCCTGGGCCTGCTTCTCGAGGGCGGACAGGTTCCCGTCGAGCTTCTTCAGCTCCTCCTCGCGGTCGGTGACCAGGCCGCTGACGTCTTCGGCGACCGTCGCCACGGCGGCCGCCGCGTCCCTGGCCTTCTCGAGGTCGGGGCAGGCGGCGTCGGGCAGCGCCGTGTCCTCGCAGCGCGTCCGGTACACCTCGGCCAGCGTGTCGGACTCCGCGCGGGCGTCCTTCGCCGCGGCGGGGGCCTTCTCGACCAGGGCGTCCAGGTTCTCGCGGAGCGCGCCGGAGGAGTCGGCGACGAACCGGGCGGTCTCGCCGATGGTCTTCTCGTTGTCCTCCAGGAAGGGGCCCACCCGGCCGGCCGCGCCGTTGACCTTCTCGGCGAGCTTCTCGGTGCCGTCCGCGACCTGTTTGGCGCCCTTCTCCAGGTCGCCCGCCTTGGTGTCGAGCTTCTTCAGCCCCTTGGACAGGTCGCCGCTGCCGTCCTCGGCGTCCTTGAGACCGTCGGCGAGGTCCTGGGCGCCCTTCTCCGCCTTGCCGATGCCGCCCTTCAGCTCGTCCGCGCCCTTGGCCGCCTTCACGGTCTCGCCGTGGATGTCGGAGAAGGAGATGAAGATCCGGTCGAGGAACGACCGCGAGGCCTTGCTGGACGCCGCCTCGCGCACCTCGGCGAAGACGGTCCGCGAGATCTGCCCGACGATGTAGTTGTTGGCGTCGTTCGTACGGACCTGGAGGGCGCCGGTCTCGGGCGAGTCGCCCCCGCTGGAGGCGATGCGGCGGCTGAAGTCCCCGGGCATGGTGAGCGACAGGTAGTAGGTGCCGTCCTCGACGCCGCGCCGGGCCTCGGCGGCGCTCACCTCGTGCCAGTCGAAGACCTCGCTCTCGCGCAGCCCCGCGGTGATGTCGTCACCCGCCGTGAGCGTGCGGCCGTCCGCGGTGGCTCCCCGGTCGTCGTTGACCAGCGCCACGGGTATGCGGTCCAGACGGCCGTACGGGTCCCAGAACGACCACAGGTACAGGGCGCCGTACAGCAGGGGCAGCAACAGCAGCGCCACCAGGGCGGCCCGCGGCAGCCGTCCGCGCCCGAAGCGCCTGAGCTCAAGCGCGGCCAGCTTCGGCGAGCGCATCGGCGTCCTCCTTCGTCGCGTTGTCGTCGGCGGTGTCGTCCGTCCCGGGGCCGTCCGTCTCGGTGTCGCCGTCCGTCTCGGTGTCCGGGCCGGTGGAGAGGGTCACCGCGTCCGCGGGCGCCTCGCTGCACACCGCCACGACCGTCGTGCCGGACGCGGCGATCGATGCCAGCAGGGACCAGACCTCGCCCCGCTCCGCGGCCGACAGCTTGAGATCGGTGTCGTCGACACCGAGCAGCCGGGGGCGGCCGATCAAGGCCAGGGCGATCGACAGCCGCAGTGCCTCCGTGCGCTCCATGTCCCGTACGGCGGTACGCGGCCCCTTGGGCAGCGTCTCCAGGTCGAGACCGGCCGCCGCCAGTGCCGCGTCGGTCAGGAGCCGTCCCTTCGCCGCCCGCTCCGCGCGCGGGAGCAGCAGGCCGCGCACCGAGTCGCCGAAGCGGCGCTGCAGCAGCGCCCGCTCGCGCAGGTGCTCGGCGACGGTCAGGGCCGGCTCCAGATCGGTGACACCCGGTACGTGCGCGAGGGCGCTGGCCCGGCGCAGGGCGGACATCTGCCGGGGCAGTCGCAGTCCGCCCACGACCGCCGTGCCGTCGGTCGGCCTCATCCGTCCGGTGAGCGCGAGCAGCAGGCAGGTGCGGCCCGACCCGGACGGCCCCTCCACCGCGATCAGCGAGCCGGGCTCCGCGTCGACGCGGACGCCGCGGAACACCCAGCCGCGTGGTCCCCTCAGCCCGAAGTCGCGGGCCTCCACCGCGAGCCCGTGCGGACCGTCCACGCCGCCTCACCCCTCACCATTTTTGAACTGACTGGTCAGTGCAAAAACTAACCCGAACCTACGATCGAGGCAAAAGCGCAGGTCAGAACGGATTGTCAGTGGCATACCTCACGATGGGCACATACGGCACCTCGTCACAGAGCGTGCCGTCACGGAGACGACAGGAGGATCGTCATGGCCCACTCGTCCGCAGCCGCCGCCCGGCGGCCCCGCGCAGCCGGCCCTGCACCCTCACTGACCGGCCCGGCGAGCGACGTGCACCCCGTGCTCCGCCGGACGTCCGCCCCGCCCGCCGCCCTCGGCCTGCTCGCCCAGGCCCGGGCCGGCCTCGAGGAAGCCACCGTCCTCGAGACACCGAACGAGCGCTATGCGACCGCCCACCTCGCCGCCCTGCGCACGGCAGCCGCCGTGCTCGCCGCCCGGGGTCGGCCCGAGACCACCCCGCGGGCCCGGGCCCGCATCCGGAGCGCCTGGGAAGTCCTGCCCGAGATCGCGCCCGAGCTCGCCGACTGGAGCGCGCTGTTCGCCTCCGGCGCCGCACGCCGCGCGCGGGCCGAGGCGGGCATCCAGGGCGCGGCGGGCAGCCGGGACGCCGACGACCTGATACGCGACGCGGCGATGTTCCTGCGCCTGGTGGAGCGGATGCTGGCCCTCCAGCCGGTACTGCCCCAGCCCCGCCCCGACACGGACGGCCCCGGCCCGGACGGCACGGGTGCCGACGCCCCCGGTTCGGACCGGCCGGGTTCCGGCCCCCCGCCCCGCGCCGGGGACACCGGCCCGGGCCGCTCCCTGCCGGACGCGGGCTGAGCAGTCCCCGTCCCACACCGGACGCATCCGCCGGGCCGCGACTCACACCTCGACGGGTGTGTCCGCCGGGGCACGGGGGCTCGCCGTTCGCGGCCGTCGGGTTCACGAGTCTGTGCCGGGGGCGGGCCGGGCGGGCGTGGGCTGGTGGGGCGGCTCGCGGGTGGGCCCGGTCGGGCCCGCGTCAGGTGTGTCCGCCGGGGCACGAGGCTCGTCGTTCGCGGCGTCGGGTTCACATACCCGTGCCGGGTGGGGCCGGGCAGGCCTGGACTCGTGGAGCGGCTCGCGGGGTGAGCACCGCCGGCCAGGGGTCGGCGCGTCCGCCGGAGTCACGGCCCGCAGGGTGCCCATCCGGCCGCGTATCGGGGCGTCCGCCGGGGCACCCGGCCGTGGGCCGTCGCGCAGCGGCCTGCGCCGGGCGGCCCGGCCCGCCGGGCGTTCCCCGGCCGCGTGCCGTGCGTGCCCGTGATGCCGTGCGTGCCCGCCATGCCGCGCGTGCCCGTCCGCGAGGCCGGGGACGGTACGGGGTGACTGGTCGCCGCACCAGAGGCAATAGGGTGGGAGACGCCTGAAGCCTGCCCCGCCCCGCTCCCGGGCCGGGGCGGCAGCCCGTTCGCTCCGCCCGTGCCCGAGGCGGTGCCGCGCCGAGGAGTCAACTGCCGTGTCGGACCCGATGCGCCCGCCCGTCTCCCCCCACCGCCCTCACACGGCGTCGCCGCGCTCCGAGCCCTCCCGTTCCCGCGCCGCCCTGAGGACCGCCGTGGTCTGGGACGTCCTCCAAGCGGCCCTGGACCGCCGGGTCAAGGCCACGGGCCGCCAGGCGCTGGACGTCCTGGACACCGGTGGCGGCAGCGGCAACTTCGCGGTGCCCGCCGCCCGCCTCGGCCACCGCGTCACCGTCGTCGACCCGAGCCCCAACGCCCTGTTCGCCCTGGAACGCCGGGCCGCCGAGGCCGACGTCGCCGACCGTGTGCGAGGCGTCCAGGGAGACGCCCGCGGCCTCTTCGACGTGGTCGAACGCCGCGGCTACGACGTCGTGCTCTGCCACGGCGTCCTGGAGTACGTGGACGACCCCGCCGAGGGCGTGCGCAACGTGGTCGCGGCGCTGCGTCCCGAGGGCGTCCTCAGCCTGCTCGCCGCGGGTCTCGGTGGAGCCGTGCTGGCGCGTGCCCTCGCGGGCCACTTCACGGAGGCCCGGCAGGCCCTCGGCGACCCGGACGGCCGCTGGGGCGAGGGCGACCCGGTGCCGCGCCGGTTCACCGCCGAACAGCTCACCGGCCTGGTCGAGGCCGCGGGGCTCAAGGTGGGCGCCGTGCACGGTGTCCGCGTCTTCGCCGACCTCGTGCCCGGAGTGCTGGTGGACACCGAGCCCGGTGCCATGGACGCGCTCCTGGAACTGGAGGCCGCGGCGGCCGAACTCGCCGCCTTCCACTCCGTGGCCACCCAACTCCACGTGCTCGGTGAGACGCCAGGGGCCCAGGAGGACTGAGCCGCCCGGTGGGGTACGGCGCTGATCAGGGGCGCGACTGCACATGGAGTACGCCACAGGCCCCCCGAACGGGGGCCAGTCGCCGTATGATCGAGGGAGACCGCCCGGCATGACGGGTCGGCCGCTGGGGAATGGGAACTTCAGCGAGCCGGCACGGCCATGACGGAGACCGGTTGGCCAATTGGCGTAGAGGGGCGGGTTTCACGGGGGCGATTCCCTGCCTATCCTGAAGGGACCCCCCCGGGTCGCCCCGGCGACTGCACGATGAGGAGGACTCCGTGCCGCTCTCGGAGCACGAGCAGCGCATGCTCGAGCAGATGGAGCGAGCGCTGTACGCCGAAGATCCCAAGTTCGCGACAGCGCTCGAGGGAAGCGGGCTGCGTACGTACACCCGGCGACGGGTCTACCAGGCGGTCGCGGGCTTCCTTGTAGGTATTGCGCTCCTCATGGCCGGTATGGTCGCCCAGCAGGTCTGGCTCAGTGTGGTGGGCTTCCTGGTCATGCTGGGCTGTGCGGTTCTCGCCGTGACCGGCTGGCGCAAGGCCCCGAAGCCGGGCGAGCAGCCCGCGGCAGGCGCCGGACCGCAGGCGCGCCACCAGGGAAAACAGAAGCGTTCCATGATGGATCGCATCGACGAGCGCTGGCAGCGGCGCCGGGATGAGCAGCAGGGCGGCCAGTAGCCGCGGGCAACCGCTCACCAGGACATCCGTGTGAGGGGGTGACCACCGAATCGGTGGTCACCCCCTCACACGTGCGTGTGGGCCGATGCCCCGGCCCAGACGGAATCGTCTGGACCGGGGCACCTGTCCCGTCGGCTCAGCTCAGCTCTGCTGCCCCGAGGTCTTCCGCAACGTCGGCCGGGCCGCCACGACCCGCCGCTTCGCGGCCGCCCACCGGGCCGACACCGCCCAGGCCACCCGTACGGTCGAACGCGGGGCGAACCGTGCGCGCAACCGCGTGCGGCGCCCGACCCCGGCCCGCAGACCGGCGCTCGCCAGGAGGACGTCCTCCGTGAGGCCCGCTGTCAGGCGCGGGCGGGGAGCGTAGAGGACTTGCTCCACCGCGTCCGCCACCCGGTGCACCGCGGCGGCTGCCTCCGGGTCGAGGTGTCCGAGCCGCACGATCCGGGCCGCCGCCTTGCGTGGGGTCTGCGACTCCTCCGGCAGGATCCCGTGGTCCCACGCCGTGTCGGTCAGTTCCTGCCAGACCGCCAGAATGTGCGGTCCCGCGTCCGCCTCGGTCCGGCCGTGCGCCCCCAGCCGCACCGACCGAGTGCGCAGCCGCCACAGCAGCGGGGCGAGCGGGCCCAGCAGGACCGCCAGGCCGCCGACGGCCCAGGCGAGCACCGTGTACCACTTCGTTCCGTTGCCACCCGTGACCGGCGCCGCGGCGGCGGACTCGCTCGCGCACCCCTGCACCTTCTTCAGCTCGGCCGAGCAGCTCTCGCTGACCGAGGGAGCCGCCGACGGCTCCGTCTGCGGGTTCCGGGACGGCAGGGCCGGGTCGGGCACCGAACTGCCCGGCGTGTCGGTCACGGTGTACGACGGCGTCGAGCCGCGCGTCGGCGTCGGCTCGAAGCGGGTCCAGCCCACGCCCTCGAAGTACACCTCCGGCCAGGCGTGCGCGTCCCGCAGCCCCACCGACACCGAACCGTCCGCCTGCGGGGAGCCCGGCGCGAAGCCGACCGCGACCCTGGCCGGAATGTCCAGGGAGCGGGCCATCGCCGCCATGGCGAAGGAGAAGTGGACGCAGAAGCCCTCCTTGTCCTTCAGGAACCGGGCGATCGCCCGCGAGCCGCTGCCGACCTCCACCTGGGTGTCGTACTCGAAACCGCCGTTGATCGCGAAGTACTCCTGGAGCCGGACCGCCTGCTCGTAGGGGTTCGCGGCGCCGGCGGTGACGTCGCGGGCGGTCTGGGAGACCACGTCGGGCAGCGAGTCCGGCAGTTCCGTGTACTCCCGCTTCAGGGCCGCCGACGGCGGCGGTGCCGCGGCGAGCTGTTCCGCCGTCGGCTGCACGTCGAGGCTCCGCACCTGATAGGTGAGCCCGCGTGTGTTCTGGCCGTGGTCGCCGACCAGGGTCATGCCCACGGGTTCGTAGCGCCAGTTGCCGGGGACGCGGACGCCGCTCGGCGGATACGGCATCGGCAGCCAGTCCTGGGCGTACCAGTCGGCGGCCGTGATCGTGGTCCGGATCTCCGCGCGCCTGGTGTCCGGGCCGAGGCCGACCGGGGTCGGGAACGTGCCGTCCGGCACCGCCGTGATGTGCCGCTTGGACGGCTTCCAGGTGGTGCCGTCGAAGTCGTCCAGGGACACGATGCGCAGGTACAGGTTCGATATGTCGCCCGAGTCGGTCTCGAGGGAGAGGACCTGCCGGTTCTCGTCGACGTTGAGGCTGTCGCGCAGGGAGACGAGCGGGTTCACCGCGGAGATCGTGCCGCCGCCCCCGGTGCCGGAACCGACGCCCGTGGTGGAGCTGTCCAGCAGCCCGCCGTTCATCGTGGGCAGGGCGAGCGGTGCCACCAGGGCGATCCCCAGCGCGAACGCGCCGATGCGCCGCCCGGTGCGGACCGGGGCGACCGCGCCGCCCTGCTCCGCGCCCGGGCCGCGTTGTGCGCCGCCGAAGACCCTGCCCCACTGGGAGAGCCGGTCACGCCCCTCGGCCAGGAGCAGCATCAGGTAGCCGACCGCGGCGACCAGGAACCACAGCCAGTCGGCGCCGCCCTCGGACAGTCCCGCGGCCACCGAGTAGAGGGCGAGCAGCGGCAGTCCGGCCGGTGCGGCGCTGCGGAAGGTCACCGCCAGCGTGTCCACCAGCAGCCCGATCACGAGGACACCGCCGACCAGCATCAGCCGGATGCCGTCCGACTCCAGCGGGGCCGGGATCGCGTAGCGGGCGATGTCGTCGCCGCCCTGTTGCAGCAGGTCGGCGAAGCGCTGGAAGGCCTGCGGGCCGGGGACCAGCCCGGCGAACGCCTGCTGCCGGGCGAAGACCAGGGTCAGGAGCACCAGCGTGACCAGGGCCTGCGCGGCGATGGTCAGCGGCCGGGCCAGCGGCACCCGGCGGGCGGCCGCGCCCACCCCGGACTGGACCGCCAGCAGGAACGCGGCCTGCAGGATCCAGGTGGCCGGATCGACCAGGGGCAGCAACGCGCACGCCGTCATCAAGGTGGCCGCCCACGCACACAGCGCCACCCGCGCCCGCCCGCTCATCGCGTCCCCTCCCCGCCGCCGGAAGTCGCCGCGGCGGCGCACCCGTGGTCCGCCAGGCGGTGGTGTGGTCCGGTCGATGACGCGTCGCATCGCGCCGGCCGTGTCCGCTCGTCGCCGCCGGGGCGCGGTGGCCCCCACGTTCGCCGGCTTTCCCGCGCCCGCCCGCTCATCGCGTCCCCGTCCCCGCCACCGGCCGCTGCCGCAGCGGCGCACTCACGGTCTGCCGGGCGGTGGTGTCGTCCGGTCGGTGACGCGTGGCATCGCGCCGGCCGTGTCCGCTCGTCGCCGCCGGGGAGCGGTGGCCCCCACGTCCGTCGGCTTCCCCGTGCCTGCGTGCTCATCGCGCCGCCCCCTCCCCGCCGCTCGCCGTCGCGAGGCCGGTGCGCTCGCGGTCCGCCAGGCGCCACAGGTCCTCCAGGGAGGCGCCCCGGGGGACGTGCACGGCGGTCCAGCCGGCCTCGCGGAGCATCCGCAGCCGTTCCTCGCTCCTGTCCGACGGGCCGGGTGCGCCGCCCGGTTCCCGGGCCCAGCTCTCGGGGTCCAGCACGAAGGCGACCGCGCCGCCGCTGCGCTGCCGCATCTTGGCGGCCACCGTCGCCTGCTCCTCGTCCAGGTCGCCGAAGAACGCCACCAGCAGCCCCTCGTTCCCGCCGCGCAGCACGTCGTACGCCAGGGACAGGCCCGTCCCGTCGGAGTGGTCGATCACCGCGAGGGTGTCCATCATCAGCCCGGCCGCGTCGGCCGTGCCCTGGCTCGCGCCCGCGAAACCGTCGGCGCCCTCGCCGGGCACCGAGTCGCCGGTGTCGGTGAGCAGCCGGACGGAGAAACCCCGCTCCAGCATGTGCACCAGCACGGACGCCGCGCCCGACACCGCCCACTCGAAGGCCGAGTCGGGGCCCGCGCCGTCGAAGGCCCCGCCCCGGGTGTCCAGCAGCACCGTGCAGCGGGCGCGCTGCGGCTGCTCCTCGCGGCGCACCATCAGCTCGCCGTACCGCGCGGTGGACCGCCAGTGCACGCGGCGCAGGTCGTCGCCGTACCGGTACCCGCGCGGGATCACGTCGTCGTCGCCGGCGAGGGCGAGCGAGCGCTGCCGCCCCTCGCCGTACCCCTTCGCCTCCCCGCTCAGCCGCACCGGAGGCAGCGCCTCCACCCGAGGGGTCACGGTCAGGGTGTCGTACGTCGAGAAGGAGCGGGTCAGCTCGCACAGGCCGAACGGGTCGGTCAGGCGCAGTTGCAGCGGGCCCAGCGGATAGCGGCCGCGCAGGTCCGAGCGGACCCGGTAGGACACCTCGCGGCGGCCGCCCGGCTCGACCCGGTCGAGGACGAAGCGGGGGCGCGGGCCGAGCACGTACGGCACCCGGTCCTGGAGCATCAGCAGGCCGGTGGGCAGCCGAGAGACGTTGTCGACGCGCAGGTGGACCCGGGCCTCGCTGCCCGCGGGCACCCGCCCGGGGGAGAGGCGGCGGCTGCCCGCCACCCGGTAGCGCGTGCGGTAGAGCACGGTCGCGCAGACCAGGGGCAGCACGCCCAGCAGCAGACCGACGCGGAGCAGATCGCTCTGCCCGAGGACGTACGCGCAGACCGCGGCGGCGACGCCGGCGGCCAGGAAGGAGCGCCCCCGGGTGGTCAGACCGGTCAGGGCGGTGCGGATGCCGCCGCCCTGGTCCCGGTCGTCCTCCGGCCGGTCCGTCCCCCCGGTGTCCATCACAGCCTCCGCGGCGGCTGCTGACCGTACGCCGACGCGCCGCGGCCCATGCCGTAGCCCGTCTGCTGCTGGGGCGCCGCGGGCACCGGGGTGCGCTGCAGGATCTCCTGCACGACCTGCTCGGCGGTGCGGCGGCCCAGCTGTGCCTGGGCGGTGGGCAGCAGGCGGTGGGCCAGGACGGCGACCGCGAGGGCCTGCACGTCGTCCGGCAGCGCGTACTCCCGGCCGCTCAGCGCGGCGGACGCCTTCGCCGCGCGCAGCAGGTGCAGCGTGGCGCGCGGCGAGGCACCGAGTCTGAGGTCCGGGTGGGTGCGGGTGGCGGCGACCAGGTCGACGGCGTACCGCCGGACCGGCTCCGCGACGTGGACGCCCCGGACCGCCTCGATCAGCTTGAGGATCTCGTCCGCGTGCGCCACCGGCTGCAGGTCGTCCAGCGGATTCACCCCGCCGTGCACGTCGAGCATCCGCAGCTCGGCGTCCGCGCTGGGGTAACCGATGGAGACCCGTGCCATGAAGCGGTCGCGCTGGGCCTCCGGCAGCGGGTACGTGCCCTCCATCTCGACCGGGTTCTGCGTCGCCACCACCATGAAGGGGCTGGGCAGCTCGTAGGTCTGCCCGTCGATGGTGACCTGGCGCTCCTCCATCGACTCCAGCAGCGCCGACTGCGTCTTCGGCGAGGCGCGGTTGATCTCGTCGCCGATCACCACCTGGGCGAAGATCGCGCCCGGCTTGAACTCGAAGTCCCGGCGCTGCTGGTCCCAGATGGACACCCCGGTGATGTCCGAGGGAAGCAGGTCCGGCGTGAACTGGATCCGGCGCACGGAGCAGTCGATGGACCGCGCCAGCGCCTTGGCCAGCATGGTCTTGCCGACTCCCGGGACGTCCTCGATCAGCAGGTGTCCCTCGGCGAGCAGCACGGTCAGTGAGAGCCGTACGACCTCGGGCTTGCCCTCGATCACGTCCTCCACCGAACCGCGCACGCGCTCGACCACCGCGGTCATGTCAGTGAGGCTCGCTCGATCGTCATAGGTCGTCACCCGGCCCTCCTCGGCCTTTCCCCGCGCTCCCTGGGAAGCGGGGGTACCCCAATTGCCGGGCCGGCCCGTAACCGCGGACCGGCCCACCCCTCATCACGGACGCCGCACGGAAAAGGTTCCGCACGACACCACTTCCCGCATTCTTGCCGCCGTTACCGATTCGTGTCACTCGCCTGTGGACAACTGGCCGCGATATGTCGCGCCTTACGGCCTTTGCGGCGCTTGCGCGGCAAGGCTGCCGGAGGTCAGGAGGGGGTGACCTCGCGCAGCCGGCCCGTCTTCACGTCGTAGACAAAACCGCGCACGTCGTCCGTGTGCGGCAGGAAGGGAGAGGTCCGGACCCGCTCGATCGACTGCCGTACGTCCTGGTCCACGTCCTGGAAGGACTCCACCGCCCAGACCGGGCGCTGGCCGACCTCCAGCTCCAACTCGTGCCGGAAGTCCTCGGTCAGGGTCTCCATGCCGCACGCCGTGTGGTGGAGGAGGACCACGCCGCGGGTGCCCAGCGCGCGCTGGCTGATGGCGAGCGAGCGGATCACGTCGTCGGTGACGGCGCCGCCCGCGTTGCGGATGACGTGGCAGTCACCGTTGCGCAGACCGAGTGCGGCACTCACGTCGAGGCGTGCGTCCATGCAGGCCACGACGGCCGTCTGGAGGGCGGGGCGGCCGGCGAGCTCGGCGTCGGCGAACTCGGCGGCGTAGCGCCCGTTCGCCTCGACGAGCCGGTCGGTGACGGAACCGCCGCCGGCAGCGGTGGACTCGGAGCCTGTGGGAGCCGATGCAGAAGTCGTCATAACCATGACGTTACTGGTCACCGTCGTCCCGGACCCCTCGGGAAGACGGACAAAGAACGCCATCGCGGCTTGTTGTGAGCCACTCCACAGACCCGCACGGCCGCCGCCACACGGGTGAAGTACCGTCCCGCGGCGATTCGTGAGCGCCCGCCTCCGCGACGCGCAGGCCGGTTGATTGACCGGGCGACAGGGTGGACTAAAGTGACGCGAAGCGGGAGGCGAGGCTCTCCCTGCTGGACTGAAAACCCCGGAGACCTGGGCGAAGTCCCGCCAGATCTCCCCACGTGCGCGGCGCGTACGTACGGCTCGGCCTCCTCCCGCTCCCGGCCGGCCGACGCTTCCGGCGCCGGCAGGACTCCCCTTTACGAGCGAGCGGGAGGGGACCCGGCGGTGCGTGACGCCGTGCCGGACCTGAGAGGCCGTCCCACTTGAGCCAGAGTCGACACGTCCCGGTGATGCTCCAGCGGTGCCTGGACCTGCTGGCGCCCGCCCTGAACGAGCCGGGCGCCGTGGTCGTCGACTGCACGCTGGGACTCGGCGGGCACAGCGAGGCGCTCCTCGCCCGCTTCCCCGAGGCCCGGCTGGTCGCCCTCGACCGGGACAAGGAGGCCCTGCGCCTGTCCGGCGAGCGGCTCGCCCCGTACGGGGAGCGCGCCACCCTGGTGCACGCCGTCTACGACGAGCTGCCCGACGTACTCGACCGGCTCGGCGTCCCCCGCGTCCAAGGCGTCCTCTTCGACCTCGGCGTCTCCTCCATGCAGCTCGACGAGGCCGACCGCGGCTTCGCCTACGCCCAGGACGCCCCGCTCGACATGCGCATGGACCAGACGACCGGCATGAGCGCCGCCGAGGTCCTCAACACCTACCCGCCGGGCGAACTGGTCCGCATCCTGCGGGCGTACGGCGAGGAGAAGCAGGCCAAGAGGATCGTGTCCGCGATCGTCCGGGAACGCGAGAAGGAGCCGTTCAGCAACAGTGCGCGGCTCGTGGAGCTGATCCGCGCGGCGCTGCCGCAGGCCGCCAAGCGCACCGGCGGCAACCCGGCCAAGCGCACCTTCCAGGCCCTGCGGATCGAGGTCAACGGCGAGCTGTCCGTCCTGGAGCGGGCGATCCCGGCCGCCGTGGAGGCGCTCGGCGTGGGCGGACGGATCGCCGTGCTGTCGTACCACTCCCTGGAGGACCGCCTGGTCAAGCAGGTGTTCGCGGCCGGCGCCGCCAACACCGCGCCGCCCGGACTCCCGGTCGTCCCCGAACGCTACGCGCCCCGGCTCAAGCTGCTCACGCGCGGTGCCGAACTTCCCACCGAGGAGGAGATCGCCGAGAACCGGCGAGCGGCACCCGCGCGGCTGCGCGGAGCCGAGCGCATCAGGGAGTCCATCGGGTGAAACGAGTGAGGCAGGGGGAGGGCCGATGAGCCGGAAACCCGAACTGAAGGGGAGGGCGGCCCGGCTGGCCAAGCTCTTCCCGCCCGGGAGCAGACGCGGCCAGGCCGCCCGGGCCCCCTTCGTCCTCCTGGTGGTCGTCCTCCTCGGCGGCGGGCTCATCGGGCTCCTCGTCCTCAACTCCGCGCTGAGCGAGGGCTCGTTCCAGCTGGACGACCTGAAGCAGCAGACCAAGGAGCTCACCGACGAGGAACAGGCGCTCCAGCGGGACATCGACGCCTACTCCGCCCCCCGCGCCCTGCAGCGCCGCGCCCGCGAGCTGGGCATGGTGCCCGGCGGCGACCCCGCCTTCCTCGCCCCCGACGGCACCGTCAAGGGCTCGCCCAGCCCCGCGCCCACCCCGGCCACCCCGCTGGTCCTCGCCCCCGAGGCGCTGACCGCGCCGCCCACCACCGCCTCTCCCGGCGGCGACCCGTCTGCCCCGGCCCCCACCACGGAGGCCACCCCCACCCCAGCGGCCACCCCCACCGCCGCGGCGACGCCCACCCCGACCCCGACTACCGGCAGGTGACGGAAGTGTCCGACAGGGAACCGCCGCGCCGCCGTGTGCCCGGCCCCGCCAGGCCCGTCCGCCCCGGCGCAGGGCGGCAGCCCGGTCCCGGTGCCCGGCCCGCCCGCAGGCCCGGACCGTCCCGGCCGGCCGCGCCCAGCACCATCCGGCTGGGCAGCCCGCGCCCGCGCCTGCGCATGATCGGCCTCGCGCTGACCCTGGTGATGACCGCCTTCGTCGTACGGCTGCTCCAGGTGCAGGCCGTCGACGCCGGCACGTACACCGCCAAGGCCGAGCAGAACCGCTACGTCGTCCACACCCTGCCCGCCGAGCGCGGCGGCATCACCGACCGCAACGGCGTGGCCCTCGCCACCACCGTGGACGCCTACGACATCACCGCCGACCCCACGATGTTCACCCGCGAGCAGCTGAAGGTCGGCGACGGCCCCGAGCAGGCCGCGGCGCTCCTCGCGCCGATCCTCGGCGAGGAGCAGAAGGACCTGGTCGCCCAGCTCCGCCCCGAGAACAAGGAACTGCGCTACGTCCGCCTCGCCCGGCGGGAGACCCCGCAGGTCTGGAACCAGATCAAGGACCTGAAGACCGCGCTCAACAAGAAGGCGGAGACGGACGAGTCCGTGGTCAACGTCCTCGCGGGCGTCTTCGCCGACCCCAGCAGCAAGCGCGTGTACCCGGGCGGCGACCTCGCCGCCGGCATCCTCGGCTGGGTCGGCGCCGACGGCAAGGGCGGCGGCGGCCTGGAGCGGAAGCTGAACAAGACGCTGGCCGGCGAGGACGGCAAGATCCGCTACGCCCAGTCCGGTGGCCGCCAGGTGCCCACCGCCGGCTCCACCGAGACGCCCGCCGTGCCCGGCAAGGACGTCGAGCTCACCATCGACCGCGACATCCAGTGGGCCGCCCAGCACGCCATCAGCGAGCAGGTGGAGAAGTCCAAGGCGGACGGCGGCTACGTCATCGTCCAGGACACCGCCACCGGCGAGATCCTCGCCATGGCCAACTCCCCGGGCTTCGACCCGGGCGACCTCGCCCACGCCGACCCGGACGCGCTGGGCAACGCCGCCCTCCAGGACGCCTTCGAACCCGGCTCCACCGCCAAGGTGCTGTCGATGGCGGCCGTGCTGGAGGAGAAGGTCGCCACGCCGATGACGCACCTCACCATCCCCAACCGGCTCAAGCGCGGCGACCGGCTCTTCAAGGACGACGTCGACCACCCGACCTGGTACCTCACGCTCAACGGCGTACTCGCCAAGTCCAGCAACATCGGCACCATCATGGCCACCGGCGAGCTCGGCAAGACGCAGGCCGAGGCGAACAAGGTCCTCTACTCCTACATGCGCAAGTTCGGCCTCGGAAGCTACAGCGGACTCGGCTTCCCCGGCGAGACCAAGGGCATCCTCGCGCCTCCGGACCAGTGGTCGACCTCGCAGCAGTACACGATTCCTTTCGGCCAGGGCGTCTCCGTGAACGCGCTCCAGGCGGCCTCCATCTACTCGACCGTCGCCAACGGCGGCGTCCGCGTCGAACCCACGCTCGTGCGCGGCACCAGAGGAGAGGACGGCCGCTTCACCCCGGCCCCCGAGCCCGAGAAGACCCGCGTGATCAGCGAGAAGACCGCGAAGACCCTCGCGCGGATGCTGGAGTCCGTCGTCGACGACGAGGAGGGCACCGGCAACAAGGCGCAGATCGACGGCTACCGCGTGGCGGGCAAGACCGGCACGGCCAACCGAGTGGATCCGGCCACCGGCAAGTACCACGGCTACACGTCGTCGTTCGCCGGGTTCGCCCCCGCCGACAAGCCGCGGGTCACCGTCTACTGCGCCATCCAGAACGCCACGGAGGGCAGCTACTTCGGCGGCCAGATCTGCGGCCCCATCTACAAGCAGGTCATGGAGTTCGCCCTGAAGACCCTCCAGGTCCCGCCGACCGGGGCCGCCCCGGCGAACCTCCCGGTCACCTTCAAACCCTGACCCCGCCGGGCCCCCACCGAACCGGCGCCGACGCAGTACCGAGCCACCAGGAATCACCCGTGACAACGATCACCCCCGATCCCGGGAACCAGAACAGCGCCCCCACCTCACTTCGCCCGCAGGCCGGTACTCCCGGTACGCTCACCGCCGTGCCACACGCTGATCAGTCCCAAACCACCCAGAAGGGCCACCCCGTGACCTACCCGGGACCGCCCAGGCCGGTGCGGATCTCCGCCACACCCCTCGCGGAACTCGCCGACCAGCTGGGTGTCACCGCACCGGACAGCACCGCCGGGGTCACGGGCATCACCCACGACTCGCGCGCCGTCCGCCCCGGTGACCTGTACGCCGCCCTGCCCGGAGCCCGCCTCCACGGCGCCGACTTCGCCACCCAGGCCGCCGGCCTCGGCGCCGTCGCCGTGCTGACCGACCCGTCGGGCGCCGAGCGCGTCGCCGCCGCCGGTCTGCCGGCGCTGGTCGTCGACAGCCCGCGCGCGCGGATGGGCGAGCTGGCGGCCACGATCTACGGCCACCCGGGCCGGGACCTGCTCCAGATCGGCATCACCGGCACCTCCGGCAAGACCACCACCGCGTACCTCGTCGAGGGCGGTCTGCGCACGGCGAAGTCCACCGGCCTGATCGGCACGGTCGAGATGCGCATCGGCGACGAGCGCATCAAGTCCGAGCGCACCACGCCCGAGGCCACCGACCTCCAGGCGCTGTTCGCGGTGATGCGCGAGCGCGGCACCGACGCGGTCGCCATGGAGGTCTCCAGCCACGCCCTGGTGCTCGGCCGCGTCGACGCCTGCGTCTTCGACATCGCGGTCTTCACCAACCTCAGCCCGGAGCACATGGAGTTCCACTCCGGCATGGAGGACTACTTCCAGGCCAAGGCGCAGCTCTTCACACCGGAACGCAGCAAGCTCGGCGTGGTCAACGTGGACGACGAGTACGGGCGCCGCCTCGCGAACGAGGCCACCGTCCCGGTCGTCACCTACTCCGCCGAGGGCCACCCGGACGCCGACTGGCGCGCCGACGAGGTCGAGGTCGGCCCGCTGGACTCGACGTTCACCGTGCTCGGCCCCAAGGGCGAGCGGATCGCCGCCAAGTCGCCGCTGGCCGGACCGTTCAACGTGGCGAACACCCTCGCCGCGATCGTCTCCCTCGCCGCCGCCGGCCTCGACCCGCAGACCGCCGCCGACGGCATCGCCGCCGTCCCCGGCGTGCCGGGCCGCCTGGAGCGCGTGGACGAGGGCCAGCCGTACCTCGCGGTCGTCGACTACGCCCACAAGACCGACGCCGTCGAGTCCGTCCTGCGCGCCCTGCGCAAGGTGACCGAGGGCAAGCTGCACGCCGTGCTCGGCTGCGGCGGCGACCGGGACACCACCAAGCGGGAGCCGATGGGCGCCGCCGTGGCCCGGTTCGCCGACACCGCCGTACTGACCTCCGACAACCCTCGCTCCGAGGACCCCCTCGCGATCCTCGCCACCATGCTCCAGGGCGCGGCCTCCGTGCCCGCCCACGAGCGCGGCGAGGTCCAGGTCTTCGAGGACCGGGCCGCCGCCATCGCCGCCGCCGTCGCCCGGGCCGAGCCCGGCGACACCGTGCTGGTCGCGGGCAAGGGCCACGAGCAGGGCCAGGACATCGCCGGGGTGGTGCGTCCCTTCGACGACCGCCAGGTGCTGCGCGAAGCCATCCAGAAGACCCAGGGATGAGATCCCGAATGATCCAGCCGATCCTGATCCTGATCCAGGGGACGAACTTGTGATCACCCTCTCTCTCGCCGAGATCGCAGAAGTCGTCGGCGGGCGGATGCACGACATACCGGACGCGTCCGCGCAGGTCACCGGGCCGGTCGTCCGGGACTCGCGGGAAGCGGGGCCCGGCTGCCTCTTCGTCGCCTTCGTCGGCGAGCGGGTGGACGGCCACGACTTCGCGCCGGCGGTCGTCGAGGCGGGCGCGGTGGCCGTGCTCGGCTCCCGCCCCGTCGGCGTGCCCGCGATCGTCGTGGACGACGTCCAGGCCGCCCTCGGTGCCCTCGCCCGGCACGTCGTACGACGCCTCGGCGCCACCCTCGTGGCCCTCACCGGGTCCGCCGGCAAGACCAGCACCAAGGACCTGATCGCCCAGGTGCTGCGCCGCAAGGCGCCCACGGTCTTCACACCGGGTTCCATGAACAACGAGGTCGGGCTGCCGCTCACCGCGCTCACCGCCACCGAGGAGACCAGGTTCCTCGTCCTGGAGATGGGCGCCCGCGGCATCGGCCACATCCGGTACCTGTGCGAACTGACCCCGCCGAAGGTCGGCCTCGTCCTCAACGTCGGCTCCGCGCACATCGGGGAGTTCGGCGGCCGGGAGCAGATCGCCCAGGCCAAGGGCGAACTCGTCGAGGCCCTGCCGCCGGCCGAGGAGGGCGGCACCGCGATCCTCAACGCGGACGACGCGCTCGTACGGGCCATGGCCTCCCGAACGAAGGCGAAGGTGATCCTTTTCGGAGAGTCCGACGAAGCGGACGTTCGCGCCGAGAACGTGCGACTCACGGACAGCGGACAGCCCTCCTTCAGGCTTCACACACCCTCCGGTGCAAGCGATGTGACCATGCGCCTGTACGGTGAGCACCACGTGTCGAACGCGCTCGCCGCGGCCGCCGTCGCCCACGAGTTGGGCATGTCCGCAGACGAGATCGCCACCGCGCTCTCCGAGGCGGGCTCCCTCTCCCGCTGGCGGATGGAGGTCACCGAGCGCCCGGACGGCGTGACGGTCGTCAACGACGCCTACAACGCGAACCCCGAGTCCATGAAGGCCGCGCTGCGTGCGTTGGTGGCCATGGGCAAGGGACGCCGTACGTGGGCGGTGCTCGGCAAGATGGCCGAGCTCGGGGACGAGGCGCTCGCCGAGCACGACGCGGTCGGACGGCTCGCCGTCCGGCTCAACGTCAGCAAGCTCGTCGCGGTCGGGGGCAGGGAAGCCCGATGGCTGCAACTGGGCGCATATAACGAGGGTTCGTGGGGTGAGGAGTCGGTGCACGTGTCCGACGCACAGGCGGCGGTCGACCTGTTGCGCAGCGAGCTGCGCCCGGGGGACGTCGTGCTCGTGAAGGCGTCCCGTTCGGTGGGTCTGGAGAGCGTCGCCGCGGCGCTGCTCGAGACCGGCGCCGAGGGTGAGGTTGCCGCCCGATGATGAAGCAGATCCTGTTCGCGGGAGTCATTGGCCTGTTCCTGACGCTGGTCGGCACCCCGCTGCTGATCAAGCTGCTGGCCCGCAAGGGCTACGGCCAGTACATCCGCGACGACGGACCGCGCGAGCACGCCAGCAAGCGCGGTACGCCGACCATGGGTGGTATCGCCTTCATCCTGGCGACGGTCGCCGCCTACTTCCTCGCCAAGGTGATCACCAGCTACCTGGACCCGGAGGCGGACGCGGCGCCGACCTTCTCCGGTCTGCTGGTGCTCGGCCTGATGGTGGGCATGGGCCTGGTCGGCTTCCTCGACGACTACATCAAGATCGTCAAGAGGCGTTCGCTGGGCCTGCGGGCCAAGGCGAAGATGGCCGGCCAGCTCATCGTCGGCATCGGCTTCGCGGTGCTCTCGCTCCAGTTCGCGGACAACCGCGGCAACACCCCGGCCTCCGACAAGCTGTCGTTCATCACCGACTTCGGCTGGTCGCTCGGCCCGGTGCTGTTCGTCATCTGGGCGCTGTTCATGATCCTCGCGATGTCGAACGGCGTGAACCTCACCGACGGTCTGGACGGCCTGGCCACCGGCGCCTCCGTCCTGGTCTTCGGTGCCTACACTTTCATCGGCGTCTGGCAGTTCCAGGAGTCCTGCGCCAACGCGCTGACCCTGACCAACCCGGGCGCCTGCTACGAGGTGAGAGACCCGCTCGACCTCGCGGTGGTCTCCTCCGCCCTGATGGGCGCCTGCCTCGGCTTCCTGTGGTGGAACACCTCGCCGGCCAAGATCTTCATGGGCGACACCGGTTCGCTCGCGCTCGGCGGTGTGCTCGCGGGTCTGGCGATCTGCTCGCGCACCGAGCTGCTGATGGCCATCCTGGGCGGCCTGTTCGTCCTGATCACCATGTCGGTGGTCATCCAGGTCGGCTCCTTCCGCCTCACCGGCAAGCGCGTCTTCAGAATGGCGCCACTCCAGCACCACTTCGAACTCAAAGGCTGGTCCGAGGTCCTTGTCGTGGTCCGTTTCTGGATCATCCAGGGCATCTGTGTGATCGTCGGACTGGGCCTCTTCTACGCGGGATGGGCAGCGGACAAGTGACCGACTCCTCGGTGCCTTTCGAATTCCAGGGCAAGCACGTCACCGTCGCCGGACTCGGCGTCTCCGGGGTCCCGGCGGCCAAGGTCCTGCACGGCCTCGGCGCCCGCGTGACCGTCGTCAACGACGGCGCGGACGACCGCGCGCGGGCGCAGGCGGCCGAGTTGGAGGCGCTCGGCATCACCGTGCGCCTCGGCGACGGGGACACACTGCCCGACGGCACCGAGCTGATCGTCACCGCGCCCGGCTGGAAGCCCACCAAGCCGCTGTTCACGGCGGCCGGGGAGGCGGGCGTCCCCGTCTGGGGCGACGTCGAACTGGCCTGGCGCCTGCGCCGCCCGGACTCCGCGCCCTGGCTCGCGGTCACCGGCACCAACGGCAAGACCACCACCGTCCAGATGCTCGCGTCGATCCTGAAGGCGGCCGGTCTGCGCACCGCCGCCGTCGGCAACATCGGCGTCTCGCTGCTGGACGCGGTCACCGGCGACGAGGAGTACGACGTCCTCGCGGTGGAGCTGTCCAGCTACCAGCTCCACTGGGCGCCCTCCCTGCGCGCCCACTCGGCCGCCGTCCTCAACCTCGCCCCCGACCACCTCGACTGGCACGGCTCCATGGAGGCGTACGCCGCCGACAAGGGCCGCATCTACGAGGGCAACCGCGTCGCCTGCGTCTACAACGTCGCCGACAAGGCCACCGAGGACCTGGTCCGCGAGGCCGACGTCGAGGAGGGCTGCCGGGCCATCGGCTTCACCCTCGGCACTCCGGCGCCGGGTCAACTCGGCGTCGTGGAGGGCATCCTGGTCGACCGCGCCTTCGTCGAGGACCGGCAGAAGAACGCCCAGGAGCTCGCCGAGGTCTCCGACGTGAACCCGCCGGCCCCGCACAACATCGCCAACGCCCTCGCCGCGGCCGCCCTCGCCCGCGCCTTCGGCGTCCCCGCCGCGGCCGTACGGGACGGACTGCGGGCCTTCACCCCCGACGCCCACCGCATCGCGCACGTCGCCGACGTCGACGGGGTGGCGTACGTGGACGACTCCAAGGCCACCAACACCCACGCCACCGAGGCCTCCCTGGCCGCCTACGAGTCGATCGTCTGGATCGCGGGCGGACTGGCCAAGGGCGCCACCTTCGACGAGTTGGTCGCGGGTGCGGCGAAGCGGCTGCGCGGTGCCGTACTCATCGGCGCCGACCGCGCGCTGATCCGCGAAGCCTTGGCGCGACACGCCCCCGAGGTACCCGTGGTCGACCTGGACCGGACCGACACTGGTGCGATGCTCCAGGCCGTCCAGGAGGCGCAGCGACTCGCCGGGCCCGGCGACACGGTGCTGCTGGCCCCGGCCTGTGCCTCCATGGACATGTTCACCAACTACAACAAGCGCGGTGACGCGTTCGCACAGGCCGTTCGCGAACTCGGCGCCTGACCCGGCCGCCTCCTGCGCCGGGTGATCTCGGGAGGACGTGTGGGACGGTCCATGCCGACGTACAGCGGAGGCCGTGATGCCCGGTAGTCCCCAGAGCCGTACCGGACGTCCGCCCGTGCAGCGGGCCACCGGACGCCCCCCCGCGCCGAAGCCGCCGCACGACAATCCCGTGCTCCGCGTCCACCGCCGTCTCCGCCGCGCCTGGGACCGGCCGCTGACCGCCTACTACCTGATCTCCGGCCCCGCCGCCCTGATCACCGTGCTCGGCCTGATCATGGTCTACTCGGCCTCCCAGATCACCGCGCTCCAGCTCTCGCTGCCGGGGTCGTACTTCTTCCGCAAGCAGGCCCTGGCCGCCCTGATCGGTGCCGGGCTGCTGGTGGCCGCGATGAAGATGCCGGTGAAGCTGCACCGGGCGCTGGCCTACCCGATCCTCGCCGGTGCCGTCGTCCTGATGATCCTGGTGCAGGTCCCCGGGATAGGAGTCGCGGTCAACGGCAACCAGAACTGGATCGCGCTCGGCGGCTCCTTCCAGGTCCAGCCCAGCGAGTTCGGCAAGCTGGCGCTGGTCCTGTGGGGAGCGGACCTGCTCGCCCGCAAGCAGGACAAGAAGCTGCTGACCCAGTGGAAGCACATGCTGGTGCCGCTGGTGCCGGCCGCGTTCATGCTGCTCGGGCTGATCATGATCGGCGGCGACATGGGCACGGCGATCATCCTGACCGCGATCCTGTTCGGCCTGCTGTGGCTGGCGGGCGCGCCCACCCGGCTGTTCGCCGGTGTGCTGTCGATCGCCGTGCTGCTCGGGTTCATCCTCATCAAGAGCAGCCCCAACCGCATGGCCCGGCTGGGCTGCCTCGGCGCCACCGACCCCGGCCCCGGCGACGCCTGCTGGCAGGCCGTGCACGGCATCTACGCCCTGGCCTCGGGCGGGCTGTTCGGATCGGGGCTGGGTGCCAGTGTGGAGAAATGGGGCCAACTCCCCGAAGCGCACACCGACTTCATCTTCGCCGTCACCGGTGAGGAGCTGGGCCTGGCGGGGACGCTGTCGGTGCTCGCCCTCTTCGCGGCTCTAGGCTATGCGGGTATCCGCGTGGCCGGACGCACGGAGGACCCGTTCGTGAGGTATGCCGCGGGAGGCGTGACCACCTGGATCACGGCCCAGGCCGTGATCAACATCGGCGCGGTCCTCGGACTGCTGCCGATCGCCGGTGTTCCGCTCCCGCTGTTCTCCTACGGCGGTTCCGCCCTGCTGCCGACCATGTTCGCCATCGGTCTGCTGATCGCCTTCGCGCGTGACGAACCCGGTGCGCGGGCGGCGCTTGCGCTGCGGCAACCTCGCTTTGGTAGAAAGCGGGGAGCCAGGGGACCCGCGGCCAAGCGGAGCCCCCGGAGTTGGAACACGATGCGACGGCGTGCCTCGAAGGCGCGCTCGTCCGGAGAGCGGTGAATTTCGGTGCATGTCGTACTCGCCGGCGGAGGAACCGCGGGCCACATCGAGCCCGCGCTCGCCCTCGCGGACGCCCTGCGCAGGCAGGATCCGACCGTGGGCATCACGGCCCTGGGCACGGAACGCGGCCTCGAGACCCGCCTCGTACCCGAGCGCGGGTACGAACTGGCGCTGATCCCGGCCGTACCGCTGCCGCGCAAGCCCACCCCCGAGCTGATCACCGTCCCGGGCCGGCTGCGCGGCACCATCAAGGCGACCGAGCAGATCCTGGAACGCACCAAGGCCGACGCCGTGGTCGGCTTCGGTGGCTACGTCGCCCTGCCCGGCTACCTCGCGGCCAAGCGGCTCGGCGTGCCGATCATCGTCCACGAGGCCAACGCCCGCCCCGGCCTGGCCAACAAGATCGGTTCGCGGTACGCGGCCCAGGTCGCCGTGTCCACGCCGGACAGCAAGCTGCGCGACTCCCGCTACATCGGCATCCCGCTGCGCCGCTCCATCGCCACCCTCGACCGGGCCGCCGCCCGCCCCGAGGCCCGCGCGCTGTTCGGGCTCGACCCCAACCTGCCCACGCTGCTGGTCACCGGCGGCTCGCAGGGCGCCCGCCGCCTCAACGAGGTGATCCAGCAGGTCGCGCCCTGGCTCCAGCAGGCCGGCATCCAGATCCTGCACGCGGTCGGCCCCAAGAACGAACTGCCGCAGGTCCAGCAGATGCCGGGGATGCCCCCGTACATCCCGGTAAGTTACCTGGACCGGATGGACCTCGCGTACGCCGCGGCCGACATGATGCTCTGCCGCGCGGGCGCGATGACCGTCGCCGAACTCTCCGCCGTCGGGCTCCCGGCCGCCTACGTCCCGCTGCCCATCGGCAACGGCGAACAGCGGCTCAACGCCCAGCCGGTGGTCAAGGCCGGCGGCGGCCTGCTGGTCGACGACGCGGACCTCACCCCCGAGTGGGTGCAGCACAACGTCCTGCCCGTGCTCGCCGACCCGCACAAGCTGTACGAGATGTCCCGCGCCGCCGCCGAGTTCGGCCGCCGGGACGCCGACGACCTTCTCGTCGGCATGGTGTACGAGGCGATCGCCGCCCGTGCACGCCGCTAGGCACGTATGACGGAGGGCAGGGAGCGTGGCCGGACCGACCACCGCCGAACGCGGTGAACGCCAGCAGGAGTCGTCCGGCCCGCCCCGGACCCGGCGGCTGCGCCCGCCCCGCCTCCGTACGGTCGTCGTCGCGGCGGTCGTCCTGGTGCTCCTCGCGGGCGGCACCGTCTGGCTGCTCTACGGCTCGAACTGGACGCGTGTGGAACGCGTGTCGGTCTCCGGAACCCGTGTTCTGACGCCCGAGCAGGTGCGTGCGGCCGCCGACGTGCCGGTCGGGGACCCGCTGGTCTCCGTCGACACCGCGGCGATCGAGGCGCGGCTCGCCCGGGAATTGCCCCGCATCGACGAAGTTCGCGCAGAGCGTTCCTGGCCGCACGGAATCGGGCTGAAAGTGACGGAGCGTACCCCGGTTCTGATTGTCCAAAAGGGCGGAAAGTTCGTGGAAGTGGACGATGAAGGCGTCCGTTTCGCCACGGTTTCCCGCGCCCCGAAAGGCGTGCCCGAGCTGGAATTGGACCTCGCCCGTTCCGGCAACGCCGCGGCGAGTCTGCGCCGCTTCGACGAGGACCGCCTGGTGCGCGCGGCGGTGGGGGTGGCCGGCCGTCTTCCGGACGCGGTCGCCAAGGACGTACGGACCGTCAAGGTCCGTTCCTACGACGCCATCTCACTCGAGTTGAGCGGTGACCGGACCGTGGCCTGGGGCAGCTCGGAGCAGGGCGAACGGAAAGCGCGGGCGCTCACCGCGCTGATGAAAGCGACCCCCGACGCGCGGCACTTCGACGTGAGCGTTCCCACCGCGCCTGCGTCATCAGGGAGTTGACGGGTATACGTGCAGGCCAGCACCCTGGTTGGGCAGCGCTACGGCTGATCACATAGGGTGAAAAGAAAAACGGGAGGTTCGGCGTGTTCGTTGAACGTGCGCCACTTGTCGACTTAGTGTCCTGTTCAGAAGACTCCAAGGAACAGACACACTGGTAACCCTAAACTTCAGCGTTAGGGTTCGGGTCGGCACTACGGACCGTCCCAATCGGCATCAGTCGTCGGGTCGCGGGGGCATCAGTGCTTCGGCGGCCGGCGACACGTAACTCGAGGCGAGAGGCCTTCGACGTGGCAGCACCGCAGAACTACCTCGCAGTCATCAAAGTCATCGGTGTCGGCGGCGGTGGTGTCAATGCCATCAACCGGATGATCGAGGTCGGTCTCAAGGGCGTCGAGTTCATCGCCATCAACACCGACGCGCAGGCGCTGTTGATGAGCGACGCCGACGTCAAGCTCGACGTCGGCCGCGAACTCACCCGCGGACTCGGCGCCGGAGCCAACCCGGCCGTCGGCCGCAAGGCCGCCGAGGACCACCGCGAGGAGATCGAGGAGGTCCTCAAGGGGGCCGACATGGTCTTCGTGACGGCCGGTGAAGGCGGCGGCACCGGCACCGGCGGCGCGCCCGTCGTGGCCAACATCGCCCGTTCGCTCGGCGCCCTCACCATCGGCGTGGTCACCCGCCCGTTCACCTTCGAGGGACGGCGCCGGGCCAACCAGGCCGAGGACGGCATCGCGGAACTCCGCGAAGAGGTCGACACCCTCATCGTCATCCCCAACGACCGGCTGCTGTCCATCTCGGACCGCCAGGTCAGCGTGCTCGACGCGTTCAAGTCCGCCGACCAGGTGCTGCTGTCCGGTGTGCAGGGCATCACCGACCTCATCACCACGCCCGGCCTGATCAACCTGGACTTCGCCGACGTGAAGTCGGTCATGTCCGAGGCCGGTTCGGCCCTCATGGGCATCGGCTCGGCCCGCGGCGACGACCGCGCGGTGGCCGCCGCCGAGATGGCGATCTCCTCGCCGCTGCTGGAGGCGTCCATCGACGGCGCCCGGGGCGTGCTACTCTCCATCTCCGGCGGCTCCGACCTCGGCCTGTTCGAGATCAACGAGGCCGCCCAGCTGGTCAGCGAGGCCGCCCACCCCGAGGCCAACATCATCTTCGGCGCGGTCATCGACGACGCCCTCGGCGACGAGGTCCGGGTCACCGTGATCGCCGCCGGCTTCGACGGCGGCCAGCCGCCGTCCAAGCAGCGGGACAACGTCCTCGGCGCCTCCTCCTCGGCCAAGCGCGAGGAGCCCACCCCGGTGCGGCAGCCCGAGAACCGCCCGTCCTTCGGCTCGCTCGGCAGCGTCAAGCCGAAGGAGGAGCCGGAGCCGGTCCCCGCGCCGGAGCCGGTGAGCGACCTGCCGCAGGTGGCCCCGCCGCCGGTCCCGCCGTCCCGCACCTACTCGGACAGCGCGGCCGAGGAACTGGACGTGCCGGACTTCCTGAAGTGATAGGACAGCGCGACACCGTGAACGGCGCGCACTTCGGCTTCACCGACCGGTGGGGCGGAGTGAGCGCCGTTCCGCACGAGGAGCTCAATCTCGGCGGCGCCGTCGGTGACGACCCCGCCGCCGTCACGGCCAACCGGGAGCTCGCGGCCAAGTCGCTGGGCGTCGACCCGGCCCGGGTGGTCTGGATGAACCAGGTGCACGGCGCCGACGTCGCCGTGGTCGACGGCCCCTGGGGGGACGCGCCGGTCCCGCGGGTCGACGCGGTCGTCACCGCCGAACGCGGTCTCGCCCTCGCCGTCCTCACCGCCGACTGCGTGCCGGTCCTGCTGGCCGACCCGGTCGCCGGCGTCGCCGCCGCGGCCCACGCGGGCCGGCCCGGCCTGGTCGCCGGGGTCGTCCCCGCCGCCGTACGCGCCATGACCGAACTCGGCGCCGACCCGGCCCGGATCACCGCCCGCACCGGCCCCGCCGTGTGCGGCCGCTGCTACGAGGTGCCCGAGGACATGCGAGCCGAGGTGGCCGCCGCCGAACCGGCGGCGCACGCCGAGACCAGCTGGGGCACACCGGCGGTCGACGTGGGCGCCGGGGTGCACGCGCAGCTCGCACGCCTCGGGGTGCACGACCGGGCGCAGTCACCGGTGTGCACGCTGGAGTCGAAGGACCACTTCTCGTACCGACGCGACCGCACCACCGGGCGGCTCGCGGGCTATGTCTGGCTGGACTGATGGGGCATGACGGACCGTAAGAGCGAACTCGCCGGAAACCTGGCGAAGGTGGAGGAGCGCATCGCCGCCGCCTGTGCGGCCGCGGGCCGCCCCCGCGACGAGGTGACCCTCATCGTGGTCACCAAGACCTACCCCGCCGACGACGTGCGCGTCCTGGCGGACCTCGGCGTGCGCCACGTCGCCGAGAACCGCGACCAGGACGCCGCGCCCAAGGCCGCCGCATGCTCGGATCTGCCCCTTTCATGGCATTTCGTGGGTCAGTTGCAGACCAACAAGGTGCGTTCGGTGGTCGGTTACGCGGATGTCGTGCAGTCCGTGGACCGTCCCAAGCTCGTCACAGCTCTGTCGAAGGAGGCCGTCCGGGCCGGGCGCGAAGTGGGCTGCCTGCTCCAGGTCGCCCTCGACGCCGAGGAGGGTGCGCGCGGTGACCGCGGCGGCGTGTCGTCCGCGGGAATCGAAGAGTTGGCCGACCTCGTCGCCGGGGCGGAGGGACTGCGGCTCGACGGGCTGATGACGGTGGCGCCGCTCACCGGCGAGTACGCGGGACGGCAACAGGCCGCGTTCGAGCGCCTCATGGATTTGTCGACCTACGTGCGCCGAGCCCATCCGGCTGCGAACATGGTCTCCGCAGGGATGAGTGCGGACCTCGAACAGGCCGTGGCCGCCGGAGCGACACATGTACGCGTCGGCACTGCGGTACTCGGAGTCCGCCCCAGGCTCGGGTAACGTCGCCAAGAAGTCGGACCACAGCAGAAAATATGGTCATTACCGCCGAAAGGCGGACGCAACGACCTCGTGGATCGCGGGCACTTGGCAGTCGTCAGCCGATCCACCACAGAGCGGAGGACTCAGAGCATGGCCGGCGCGATGCGCAAGATGGCGGTCTACCTCGGCCTCGTGGAGGACGATGGGTACGACGGCCGGGGGTTCGACCCCGACGACGACTTCGAACCCGAACTGGACCCGGAGCCCGAGCGGGACCACCGGCGGCACGAACCGGCGCACCAGTCGCACGGTTCACATCAGCCCCAAAGGGACGAAGAGGTACGAGTCGTCCAGCCGCCCGCGCCGCGCGAGCCGGTCTCCCGATCCGCTTCGCTCGGGGCGGAATCGGGCCGCCCGGCGCGTATCGCGCCCGTGGCATCCATCACACAAGAACGCGCAAGCCTGGAAAAGAGCGCACCGGTCATCATGCCCAAGGTCGTGTCCGAACGAGAGCCCTACCGGATCACCACACTTCACCCCCGGACCTACAACGAGGCCCGTACCATCGGGGAACACTTCCGTGAGGGCACGCCGGTGATCATGAATCTCACTGAGATGGATGACACAGATGCGAAGCGACTTGTCGACTTTGCGGCCGGTTTGGTGTTTGGTCTTCACGGCAGTATCGAGCGGGTGACGCAGAAGGTGTTCCTGCTGTCTCCTGCTAACGTCGATGTCACGGCGGAGGACAAGGCCCGCATCGCAGAGGGCGGGTTCTTCAACCAGAGCTGAGACGCAACACCGGCAGTGAGCAAGACACGGGTCCGACAACGGGCCCGAGAGATGGTTCAGGGGAGAGGGAAGCAAGGGTCATGAGCGTGGTCCTGGATGTCGTCTACATCGCGCTGATGTGCTTCCTCATCGTGCTCATCTTCCGGTTGGTCATGGACTACGTCTTCCAGTTCGCCCGCTCGTGGCAACCCGGCAAGGCGATGGTGGTCGTTCTGGAGGCCACCTACACTGTCACCGATCCACCGCTGAAGCTTCTGCGGCGGTTCATTCCGCCGCTGCGTCTCGGGGGCGTGGCGCTCGACCTGTCCTTCTTCGTACTGATGATCATCGTCTACATCCTGATCGCGATCGTGAGCCGGCTGTGAGCGATGAGAGAGACACGGGCTTGCCGAATGCCGACGACAACGTTGAGGTGAAGAGATGCCGTTGACCCCCGAGGACGTGCGGAACAAGCAGTTCACGACCGTCCGCCTCCGAGAAGGCTATGACGAGGACGAGGTCGATGCCTTCCTCGACGAGGTCGAAGCCGAACTGACCCGACTGCTCCGCGAGAACGAGGACCTGCGCGCCAAACTGGCCGCGGCGACGCGCGCGGCCGCGCAGAACCAGCAGAACATGCGCAAGCCCCCGGAACCGCCGCAGGATCAGCAGCAACATCAGCAGCAGCAGGGCCCGCCGCAGCAGGGCGGAATGCCCCAGCAGGGCATGCGAGGTCCCGGCGCTCCGGTGCCCGCCGGCATATCGGGCCCGCCGCAGCAGCAGATGGGTGGCCCCATGGGTGGTCCGCCCCAGCTGCCGAGCGGTGCCCCGCAGCTGCCCGCCGGTCCCGGCGGTCAGGGTGGCCCGCAGGGCCCCGGCCCGATGGGTCAGGGTCCGGGACCGATGGGCCAGGGCGGCCCCGGTCCGATGCAGGGCCAGATGGGCCCCGGCCCGATGGGCGGCCCCATGGGCGGTCCGCAGGGCCCCGGTGGTCCCGGCGGCATGCCCGGTCAGGGCGGCCCCGGCGGCGACAGCGCCGCGCGTGTCCTCTCGCTGGCCCAGCAGACCGCCGACCAGGCGATCGCCGAGGCCCGTTCCGAGGCCAACAAGATCGTCGGCGAGGCGCGTTCGCGTGCCGAGGGTCTGGAGCGGGACGCCCGTGCCAAGGCGGACGCCCTGGAGCGGGACGCGCAGGAGAAGCACCGCGTCGCGATGGGCTCCCTGGAGTCCGCCCGCGCCACGCTGGAGCGCAAGGTCGAGGACCTGCGCGGCTTCGAGCGCGAGTACCGGACGCGACTGAAGTCGTACCTGGAGTCGCAGCTGCGTCAGCTGGAGACCCAGGCGGACGACTCGCTCGCCCCGCCGCGTACGCCCGCGACGGCCTCGCTTCCGCCGTCCCCGGCGCCCTCGATGGCACCGGCCGGCGCGAGTGCCCCGTCCTACGGCGGCAACCAGTCGATGGGCGGCGGTCCGAGCCAGAACGGTCCGTCCTACGGCGGCCAGCAGCAGATGTCGCCGGCGATGACCCAGCCGATGGCGCCGGTGCGTCCGCAGGGGCCGTCGCAGATGGGACAGGCGCCCTCGCCGATGCGCGGGTTTCTGATCGACGAGGACGACAACTGATCTGTAGTACGGCGTAGCCTTCGGCAGCGTTCAGGGCGGGCCCCGGGTTTCTGACCCGGGGCCCGCCCTTTTGCATGTCTCCCTAGCTGCGGGCAGTCGTGCCGCTGGGGCGGCACGGGTGGGCGCAGCGGCACCCGGCAAGCGCCGGCGAGCGACACCCACCCTTGGCCCGCACCAACGGACAGCACTGGGCCCGGCGCCCCTCGCATGAGGGAGGCCGGGCCCAGGTGGTGCTGCCAGGCGGCTACTGCTTACGCAGGCGGAACACCAGGGACAACCCCTCGTCCGAGAACGGCTCCCCGTACGCGTCGTCCGCCTCGCCCCGCGCGAAGTCCGTCGCAAGGACCTCGTCGGAGATCAGACCCGCGTGCTCGGTCAGCGCGGCGACCGTCGCCTCGTCCGTGGCCGTCCACCGCAGCGCGATCCGGTCCGCGACGTCCAGCCCGCTGTTCTTGCGGGCCTCCTGGATCAGCCGGATCGCGTCCCGCGCCAGACCGGCCCGGCGCAGCTCCTCCGTGATCTCCAGGTCCAGCGCCACCGTCGCGCCCGAGTCGGAGGCGACCGACCAGCCCTCGCGCGGCGTCTCCGTGATGATCACCTCGTCCGGTGCGAGGGCGATCGTCTCACCGTCGACCTCCACCGACGCCGTGCCCTCGCGCAGCGCGAGGGAGAGCGCCGCGGCGTCCGCGCCCGCGACCGCCTTCGCCACGTCCTGGACCCGCTTGCCGAACCGCTTGCCCAGCGCCCGGAAGTTGGCCTTCGCGGTCGTGTCGACCAGGGACCCGCCGACCTCGCTCAGCGACGCGAGGGACTCGACGTTCAGCTCCTCCGTGATCTGCGTGCGCAACTCGGGGGAGAGGGCGTCGAAGCCGGTCACCCCGATCAGCGCGCGGCTGAGCGGCTGACGGGTCTTGACGCCCGACTCGGCGCGCGTGGCGCGGCCCAGCTCGACCAGGCGGCGCACCAGCACCATCTGCTTGGACAGTTCGGGGTCGATCGCCGACAGGTCGGCCTCCGGCCACGACGACAGGTGCACCGACTCCGGCGCGCCCGGGGTGACCGGCACGACCAGGTCCTGCCAGACCCGCTCGGTGATGAACGGGGTCAGCGGAGCCATCAGCTTGGTGACCGTCTCGACCACCTCGTGCAGCGTGCGCAGCGCCGCCTTGTCGCCCTGCCAGAAGCGGCGGCGCGAGCGGCGGACGTACCAGTTGGACAGGTCGTCGACGAACGCGGACAGCAGCTTGCCGGCGCGCTGGGTGTCGTACGCGTCCAGCGCCTGGGTGACCTGGTCGGTCAGCGCGTGCAGCTCGGACAGCAGCCAGCGGTCGAGGACCGGGCGGTCGGCCGGGGCCGGGTCGGCCTCGCTGGGCGCCCAGCCCGTGGTGCGGGCGTACAGGGCCTGGAAGGCCACCGTGTTCCAGTAGGTGAGGAGCGTCTTGCGGACGACCTCCTGGATGGTGCCGTGGCCGACGCGGCGGGCCGCCCACGGGGAACCGCCGGCCGCCATGAACCAGCGGACCGCGTCCGCGCCGTGCTGGTCCATCAGCGGGATCGGCTGCAGGATGTTGCCCAGGTGCTTGGACATCTTGCGGCCGTCCTCGGCGAGGATGTGACCGAGGCAGACCACGTTCTCGTAGGACGACTTGTCGAAGACCAGGGTGCCGACCGCCATCAGCGTGTAGAACCAGCCGCGCGTCTGGTCGATGGCCTCGCAGATGAACTGCGCCGGGTAGCGGGCCTCGAACAGCTCCTTGTTCTTGTACGGGTAGCCCCACTGCGCGAACGGCATCGAGCCCGAGTCGTACCAGGCGTCGATGACCTCCGGCACGCGCACCGCTTCGAGGGAGCAGCCCTCGTGGGTACAGGTGAACGTGACGTCGTCGATGTACGGGCGGTGCGGGTCCAGCTTCGACTGGTCGGTGCCGGACAGCTCGGTGAGCTCCGCGCGGGAGCCGACGCAGGTGAGGTGGTTCTCCTCGCAGCGCCAGATCGGCAGCGGGGTGCCCCAGTAGCGGTTGCGGGAGAGCGCCCAGTCGATGTTGTTGTTGAGCCAGTCGCCGTAGCGGCCGTGCTTGACCGAGTCCGGGAACCAGTTGGTGCCCTCGTTCTCCGTCAGGAGACGGTCCTTGATCTCCGTGGTGCGGATGTACCAGGACGGCTGCGCGTAGTAGAGCAGCGCGGTGTGGCAGCGCCAGCAGTGCGGGTAGCTGTGCTCGTACGGGATGTGCTTGAAGAGCAGGCCCCGGGTGTCCAGGTCCTCGGTGAGCTGCTCGTCGGCCTTCTTGAAGAAGACGCCGCCGACCAGCGGCAGGTCCTCCTCGAAGGTGCCGTCGGGGCGGACCGGGTTGACCACGGGCAGGCCGTAGGAACGGCAGACCTTGAGGTCGTCCTCACCGAAGGCGGGGGACTGGTGGACCAGACCGGTGCCGTCCTCGGTGGTGACGTAGTCGGCGTTGACCACGAAGTGCGCGGGCGCCGGGAACTCCACCAGCTCGAAGGGCCGCTGGTACGTCCAGCGCTCCATCTCGGCGCCGGTGAAGGACTGGCCGGTGGTCTCCCAGCCCTCGCCGAGGGCCTTCTCCACCAGCGGCTCGGCGACGACCAGCTTCTCCTCGCCGTTCGTCGCGACGACGTAGGTGACCTGGGGGTGGGCCGCCACCGCCGTGTTGGACACCAGCGTCCAGGGCGTGGTCGTCCAGATCAGGAGCGCGGCCTCGCCGGCGAGCGGGCCGGAGGTCAGCGGGAAGCGCACGAAGACGGAGGGGTCGACGACCGTCTCGTAGCCCTGCGCCAGCTCGTGGTCGGACAGCCCGGTGCCGCAGCGGGGGCACCAGGGGGCGACGCGGTGGTCCTGGACCAGCAGGCCCTTGCCGAAGATCTCCTTCAGCGACCACCAGACGGACTCGATGTACTCCGGGTCCATCGTGCGGTACGGGTTCTGGAGGTCGGCCCAGTAGCCCATGCGTGTCGTGAGTTCTTCGAAGGCGTCGGTGTGGCGGGTCACCGACTCGCGGCACTTGGCGTTGAACTCGGCGATGCCGTACGCCTCGATGTCCTGCTTGCCGGAGAAGCCCAGCTCCTTCTCCACCGCCAGCTCCACCGGCAGGCCGTGGCAGTCCCAGCCGGCCTTGCGGCCCACGTGGTAGCCGCGCATGGTGCGGAAGCGGGGGAAGACGTCCTTGAAGACGCGCGCCTCGATGTGGTGGGCGCCGGGCATGCCGTTGGCGGTGGGCGGGCCCTCGTAGAACACCCACTCGGGGCGGCCCTCGGACTGCTCCAGGCTCTTGGCGAAGATCTTCTGCTCACGCCAGAAGTCGAGCACCGCGTGTTCGAGCGCGGGCAGGTCGACCTGGGCGGGCACCTGGCGGTACTGCGGCTGCGTATTCAACGAGCTTCCTCCGGCGGACGTGCTGCCTTCCGTCGGAGGGACGAGAGCCGTGCTCCCGCGGTACCACCCTCCTTGGCCGCCCGGTGCGTCGTGTGCGCCGGCCGGCCCCCTCATTGGGGTCGCGAGCCGGTTCTACTCGCCCTGGCGCTCCTGCCAGGGCTTTCTTCCGGCGGCTCCGGGGTGATCTTCACATCGCGCTCGCCCCCGGGCTCACACCGTCCCCGGGTCGCTCTGGGCTGCCTACGCCGCTACTCGTCCCCATCCAAGCTTTTCGCTCCGCCCAGTGTACGGCGCCCCGCGGACAGCGGCCGACCGGTTTTCGTACGGAGGACAGTGACCCGAATGCCGCCGCCGGGCGTTCGGCTCCAGGCGGGCCCGGCCGGGCCCCCGTCCGGCGGATTACCGGGCGGGGAGCTGGGCACAACGCATGCATGTTCGCCGCGCGGCGCGCGGTGGGCGGGCGAATCGGGCGGCGTGCCCCGTTGCCGCGGGACCCAAGTCGATTTATCGTCCCAGCACGATTCGCGAGCAAGATCACAATATGTGAAGGGGCCGCGGCCATGGTGGCGAAGAAGACCGCCCAGGAGCAGCCGGAGACGGCTGCGGAGAAGACCGCCGCCAAGAAGACGACGGCCAAGAAAGCAGCAGCCAAGAAGACGACGGCCAAGAAGACGACGGCCAAGAAGAGCACGGCCGAGAAGACCGCGGCCGAGAAGAGCACGAAGAGCGCGGCGAAGAAGACCGCGGCGAAGAAGAGCACGTCCGAGAAGGTGGGCGCGGCGCAGGCCGCGGAGCAGACGGGAGCCACGACGGTGGTTGCGAAGAAGACTCCTGGCACGGCCACGGCGGCCAAGACCGCCGTTCCCAAGGCGCGCGGCGCCGCCGCCGACCCCGGCGACCTCGCGGTACGTCCCGGCGAGGAACCCTGGACCCCGGAAGAGGTCGAGGAGGCGCGCGGGGAGCTCCAGTCCGAGGCCGACCGGCTGCGCACCGAGATCGACTCCTCCGAGCGCTCGCTCCAGGGCATGATGCGGGACTCCGGCGACGGCGCGGGCGACGACGAGGCGGACACCGGCAGCAAGAACATCACGCGCGAGCACGAACTGGCGCTGGCGGCCACCGCGCGGGAGGTGCTCACCCAGACCGAGCGCGCCCTGGAACGCCTGGACGCGGGCACCTACGGCCTGTGCGAGAACTGCGGCAACCCCATCGGCAAGGCGCGCATGCAGGCCTTCCCGAGGGCGACCCTGTGCGTCGAGTGCAAGCAGAAGCAGGAGCGACGGTACTGATCGGGGACTGATCCGCAGCCGGGAGCCGGGGCGTGCCGTACCCTCGTCCTCAGTCAGGTACCTAGGCTGAGGGACTCACGTGGCAGAGGCGGAGCGCATCATCGGTACGCCGGACACCCCGGACGCGGCGGGGGACGGGCAGGAGCGGCCCGACGCCGAGCAGGAGCGGGCCCCGGAGCGCCCCCGGGGCAAGCGGCGGATCGCCGTGCTGTTCGCGGTCGCCGCGTTCGCGTACCTCCTCGACCTGGTCAGCAAGATGATCGTGGTCGCCAAACTGGAGCATCAGGAGCCCATCGAGATCTTCGGGGACTGGCTGCGGTTCGTCGCGATCCGCAACGCGGGCGCCGCGTTCGGGTTCGGCGAGGCCTTCACCGTGATCTTCACGGTGATCGCGGCGGCCGTGATCGTCGTGATCGCCCGCCTCGCGCGCAAGCTCTACAGCCTGCCGTGGGCGATCGCGCTCGGCATGCTGCTCGGCGGCGCGCTCGGCAACCTCACCGACCGGATCTTCCGCTCGCCCGGCGTCTTCGAGGGCGCGGTGGTGGACTTCATCGCACCCAAGCACTTCGCCGTCTTCAATCTCGCCGACTCGGCGATCGTGTGCGGCGGCATCCTGATCGTGATCCTGTCCTTCCGGGGCCTGGACCCGGACGGGACCGTCCACAAGGACTGAGCGCGCGTTCGGGAGTGTCCGACCCGTCCGGCATACTCGACGGGGTGAGCACGATTCCCGAGATCCGTACCCTGCCCGTGCCCGACGGCCTGGAGGGCGAGCGCGTCGACGCCGCCATCTCCCGCATGTTCGGCTTCTCCCGTACCAAGGCCGCGGAGCTCGCCGCGGCGGGCAAGGTGCAGGTCGACGGATCGGTGGTCGGCAAGTCCGAGCGCGTCCACGGCGGCGCCTGGCTCGAGGTCGAGATGCCGCAGGCGCCCGCGCCGGTCCAGGTGGTCGCCGAGCCCGTCGAGGGCATGGAGATCGTGCACGACGACGAGGACGTGGTCGTCATCGTCAAGCCGGTCGGCGTCGCCGCCCACCCGTCCCCGGGCTGGAGCGGCCCGACCGTCATCGGCGGACTGGCCGCCGCCGGCTACCGCATCTCCACCTCCGGCGCCGCCGAGCGCCAGGGCATCGTGCACCGCCTCGACGTGGGCACCTCCGGCCTGATGGTGGTCGCCAAGTCGGAGCGGGCGTACACCTCGCTCAAGCGCCAGTTCAAGGAGCGCACGGTCGACAAGCGCTACCACACGCTCGTGCAGGGCCACCCCGACCCGACCAGCGGCACCATCGACGCCCCCATCGGCCGCCACCCCCAGCACGACTACAAGTGGGCCGTCACCGCCGAGGGCAAGCCCTCCGTCACGCACTACGACCTCATCGAGGCCTTCCGCGCCGCCTCCCTGCTCGACGTGAAGCTGGAGACCGGCCGCACCCACCAGATCCGCGTCCACATGGCTGCCCACCGCCACCCCTGCGTCGGCGACCTCACTTACGGCGCCGACCCGACCCTCGCCAAGCGGCTGCGGCTGACCCGCCAGTGGCTGCACGCCGTACGCCTCGGCTTCGAGCACCCCGGCACCGGTGACTGGGCCGAGTTCGCCAGCGACTACCCCGAGGACCTCCAGCAGGCTCTGGACCGGGTCCGCGAGGAGACCTACGCATGACCGCGCCGTCGCAGCCGCCGTCGTACGCGGTACGCGTCGCCGAGGACCCCGCCGACCGCGAGATGTGCTTCGCCGTGCGCAAGGAGGTCTTCGTCGCCGAGCAGCAGGTCCCCGAGGACATCGAGTACGACGCCTACGACGCCGTCGCCGTGCACGTCCTCGCGGTGCGGGCGGACGGCGTACCGCTGGGCACCGGCCGGCTGCTGCACGGCGAGGCGGCCGCGGCGAAGACCGGCGGCGAGGCGGCCGTCGGCTCCCTGGGCCGGCTCGCGGTGACCCGGGACGCCCGCGGACTGGGCGTCGGGGCCGCCCTGGTGCGGGCCGTCGAGGAGGCGGCCCGCGCGCGCGGACTCGCCGCGGTGGACCTGCACGCGCAGACCCACGCCCTGGGTTTCTACGAGCGACTGGGGTACGAGGCGTACGGACCCGAGTTCCCCGACGCCGGGATACCCCACCGCGCGATGCGGCGCGCCCTGTAGCGGGAGGTGCCGTACGGGCCGGCGGGACCGGTGACGTGACAGGCTTGTGGTCCGCCGTGTGACGCCGAGACCCCACCGGAGCGGTGACCGTGGATCAGTTGGGCCTGTTGTTCGTGCTGCTGCTCGGGGCCCTGCTGAGCGTCCCCGTCGGCGCCCGCCTCGGGCTGCCGGCGCCGGTGCTGATGACGGTCCTCGGGATCGTCCTGGCGCTGCTCGACTTCGTGCCCAACGTCGACATCCCGCCCGAGCTGATCCTGCCCGCGCTGCTGCCGCCGCTCCTCTACGCGGCCGTACGGCGCACGTCCTGGCGGCAGTTCGCGGCCAACAAGCGGCCGATCTTCCTGCTCGCCGTGGCGCTGGTCTTCGTCACCATGGCCTGCGTCGCCGCGGTCGCCCACGCGATCGTGCCGGGCCTGCCCATCGCCGCCGCCTTCGCGCTGGGGGCACTGGTGGCGCCGCCCGACCCGGTCGCGGCCACCGCCGTCGCCGGTCAACTGGGGCTGCCGCGCCGCCTGGTGTCCATCCTGGAGGGCGAGGGGCTCTTCAACGACGTGACGGCCATCGTCCTCTACCACGTGGCCATCGCCGCCGCGGTCGGCGGCACCTTCTCGCCGTGGCGGGCCGGGCTCGACCTGGTGCTGTCCGCCGTCGTCGCCGTCGCGGCCGGCCTCGCGCTGGGCTGGGCCACCAACAAGCTGCTGAGCCTGCTGGGCGACGCCACGCTGCAGATCGGCATGACCCTGCTGGTGCCCTACGTGGCGTACGTGCTGGCCGAGGAACTGCACGGCTCCGGGGTGCTGGCGGTGCTCATCACCGCGATGTTCCTCGCCGAGTACGCCTTCGACGCCGACGACGTGATGACCCGGCTCGCCGGGCACACCGTCTGGGACGTCGTCGACACGCTCGTCACCGGCGTCGCCTTCGGACTGGTCGGCCTGGAACTGCACAACGCCATCCGCACGGCCTCCGGACGCTGGACCGAACTGCTCGGCTGGTCCGCGGCCGTCGTGGGCGTGGTGATCCTCGTACGGCTGCTGTGGCTGCTGCCGGCCACCTGGCTGACCCAGCGGCTGCACCGCAGGCGGGACCAGGACGAGGACATCCCCACCTCCTGGCGCGAGACCGTCGTCATGTGGTGGTCGGGGATGCGCGGCGTCGCCTCGGTCGCGCTGGCGCTCGCGATCCCGCTGGAGACGGAAGACGGATCCGCCTTCCCGCACCGCGAGGAGATCGTCTTCATCGCCTTCGGCGTGATCATGGTCACGCTGCTGCTGCAGGGCCTGACGCTGCCGTGGCTGGTGAGCCGCCTCGGGGTCCGCGCGGACACCGAACGGGAGAAACGGTACGAGAAGGAACTGGCCGTCCGGGCGGCCAAGGCGGCCAAGCAACGGCTCAGGGAGATCGAGTCGGTCGAGGAACTGCCGGAGGAACTGTCCGAGCAGATGCTGCGGCGGGCCTTCGACATCGGGCTGCGGATCAGTCCCGACGTCGGCGACGAGGAGCGGCGCGAGGCACAGGAGCAGCGGGCCCGCCGGGTGAAGCGGATCCGCCGCATCCAGGGCGAGATGCTGAGCGCGGCCCGCCACGAGGTGCTGGCCGCCCGCAGCGAACCCGGCGCCGACCCGGAGATCGTCGACCGGGTACTGCGCCACCTGGACGTCCGGAGCATGCGGTGAGGCCGGCCCTCGCGCGGGGCGGCGAAGGCAGGCGCAGGGCCGGAGGGATGACGGCGGAGGGGTGTGTCCGGACCGCAGCGACCCGGCAGCACTCGCCGGCCCGACCCCCGGCACCGGGCCGACCGGCTGCGGGGTCCCGTGCGGGCCGGGGGGCCTGGGGGCTGGCCCGAAAGTCCGTGGTGCCGGGCCGGAAGGGCCGGACGGGTCGGGTCGTGTTGCCGGCTCGGGGACGCGTGCGGTCGGTTCGGGTGTGGCCCGTGCGGTCGGTCTGGGCATGGCCCGTGCCGCCGGGACGGCGCCGGAACCGCGCTGACCGGTTGCGCCGTGCTGTGCGGGCCGGGTGTTCTGGGGCGGACGGGCCGGGTCGGGCGTGCGGTCGGTCTGGGGGTGCTCCGTGCCCCGAATGCGGTGTGGGCTGACCGGCTGCCGCGTGCCGTGCGGGCCAAGGGCTCTGGGGCCCGTGGGTCTGTGTTACCGGGGCGGACGGGTCGGGGCTGGTGCCGCAGGGACCGGCTTGATGCGTGCGGTCGGTCCGGGCGTGGCCCGGGTGGGCGGTGCCGGACAGGTCCGGGCCGTCGGGCCGGGAGCGGAGCGTCCGTCCCGGACCGGTCGTCACAGGGTCTTCGCCGGCTGTTCCGGGAAGCGGCGGGGGCTGCCGTCGGAGGAGGAGCGGCGGGGGCGGTGGCCGCCGCGCAGGGCCGCGTCGGCCGTGTTGACGCGGGGCAGCGCGTACGGGTGCTCGTCGGCCAGCCAGCGGATCATCCCCTCGCGCACCGTGACCCGTACCGTCCAGATGTCGTCCGCGTCCTTCGCGGTCACCAGGGCCCGCACCTGCATGGTGTTCGGGGTGGTGTCCGTGACGGTCAGGTTGTAGTCGCGGCCGTCCCAGGCGGGGCACTCGCGCAGGATGTCGCGCAGCCGCTCGCGCATCGCGTCGAGGGGCGCCGTGTGGTCGAGGTGCCAGTAGACGGTCCCGGTCATCTGCGGGGTGCCGCGCGACCAGTTCTCGAACGGCTTGGACGTGAAGTACGACACCGGCATCGTGATCCGGCGCTCGTCCCAGGTCCGCACGGTCAGGAACGTGAGCGTGATCTCCTCGACGGTGCCCCACTCGCCGTCCACCACGACGGTGTCGCCCATGCGCACCATGTCGCCGAAGGCGATCTGGAACCCGGCGAACATGTTGCTGAGCGTGGACTGGGCGGCCACACCGGCGACGATGCCGAGGATGCCGGCCGAGGCCAGCAGCGAGGCACCCGCCGCGCGCATCGCCGGGAACGTCAGCAGCATCGCCGACACGGCGACGACACCGACGACCGCCGTGACCACCCGCATGATCAGCGACACCTGGGTCCGCACCCGGCGCACCCGGGCGGGGTTGCTCTGGGCGTGCGCCTGGGCGTAGCGGGAGTACGACGTCTCGACGACCGCGGCGGCGATCCGGGTCACCAGCCAGGCCACCGAACCGATCAGCAGCAGCGTCAGCACCCGGCCGACCGCCGACCGGTGCTCCGGGAACACCTGCGCCTCGACGTACGACCCTCTCAGCAGCGCGGCGCACAGCATGACCTGGTACGGGATGCGGGCACGGCGCAGCAGCCCCCACAGGGGCGTCTCGGGATGCCGCGCGTCGGCCTTGCGCAGCAGCAGGTCGGTGGCCCATCCGATGACGAGGGTCAGCAGGATCGAGCCGCCGACCACGGTCAGCGGGCGGAGTATTGTCTCCATCCCTCGAACGTAACCGGACCCGCCGTGCGGTGAACCTGTGACTTCCGTCCCGCCCCGGGTATCGCCGCCGGTCGCGTTGTCATACCCGGCTGGCACCATGGCCTCATGAACATCGTGCTCTTTCACTCGACCCTCGGCCCGAGGCCCGCGGTGCGGCAGGCCGCCGACCGGCTGCGCGACGCCGGGCACCAGGTGTGGACCCCGGACCTCTTCGAGGGCCGTACCTTCGACACGGTCGAGGAGGGCATGGCCCACCAGGACGGGATCGGCCGGGAGGAGCTGCTCAAGCGCGCGGTGCTGGCCGCGGCGCCCTACTCCGAGCGGGGACTGGTGTACGCGGGCTTCTCGCTCGGCGCCTCCATCGCCCAGACCCTCGCCCTCGGCGACCACCGGGCGCACGGCCTGCTCCTGCTGCACGGCACGTCGGACATCGCGCCCAACGCCTCGGTCGACGAGCTGCCGGTCCAGTTGCACGTCGCCGAGCCGGACGCCTTCGAGACCGACGACTGGCTCAGCGCCTGGTACCTCCAGATGGGCCGCATCGGCGCCGATGTCGAGGTGCACAGATACGCCGGGGCGGGCCACCTCTACACCGACCCCGAGCTGCCGGACTACGACGCGGAGGCCGCCGAGGCCACCTGGCGGGTGGCACTCGGCTTCCTCGACTCGCTCCAGGAGACCCAGGAGGCGGACCCGAGCGCGGCTCAGACGGGCGAGTAGACCCGCTCCACCCGCTGCGTGCCGCTGCGCGTGCGGTACGAACGGGCCCACTTCGACGTGGCGTCCGGGTCGGTGCGGTCGGAGACTACGTAGTAGTCCATCTGCGTCCGCTCCGCCGTGACGTCCAGCACGCCGTAGCCGTGCCGGTCGGTGTCGACCCAGTGCACGTGCCGGTTGGCGGCCCGGATCACCGGCGCCGCGATCGCCGAGACGGTGCCCTCGGGGACCTTCACGATGTCGTCGAGGTTGTCGGAGGTCACCGAGGTGACGACGAACTCCGTGGCGGCCGAGGCGGACAGCGGGTACGTGGCGGCGTTGTGCGGCACGTCGTTGGCCCAGGACATGTGGATGTCGCCGGTCAGGAAGACCGTGTTGCGGACGGCGTTCGCGCGCAGGTGGGCCAGCAGCTCGCGGCGGTCGTCGGTGTAGCCGTCCCACTGGTCGGTGTTGAGGGCGAGGCCCTCCTTGGGCAGCCCCAGCAGCTCGGCCAGCGGCTTCAGCAGCCAGGCGGGGATCGAGCCGATGGCGAACGGCGAGATCATCACCGGGTTGCCCACCAGCCGCCAGGTGGTGTCGGAGGAGGCGAGTGAGGTCTTCAGCCAGTCCATCTGGGCCCGGCCCGTGATGCTGCGGTCCGGGTCGTCGACCTCCCCGTCGCCGAGCGCCACCTGCTGGGAGCGGAAGGAGCGCAGGTCCAGCAGCGACAGGTCGGCCAGCTTGCCGAAGCGCAGCCGGCGGTAGGTGGTGCCGGCGATCGCGGGGCGGACCGGCATCCACTCGAAGTAGGCCTGCTTGCCGGCGGCCCGACGCGCCGCCCAGGCCCCCTCGGCGCCCTCCGTGTGGTTCTCGGCGCCGCCCGACCAGGTGTCGTTGGCGATCTCGTGGTCGTCCCATATCGCGACGACCGGCGCGGCGGCGTGCAGCGCCTGGAGGTCGGGGTCGGTCTTGTAACGGCCGTGCCGGACGCGGTAGTCGGCGAGGGTGAGAATCTCGTGGGCGGGCGCGTGCGGCCGTACGACGGTGTCGCGGGTGCCGTACTCGCCGGTGCCGTACTCGTAGATGTAGTCGCCCAGGTGCAGCCAGGCGTCGAGGTCGCCGCGGGCCGCGAGATGGCGGTACGAGGAGAAGTGGCCGGCCTCCCAGTTGGCGCAGGAGACCACGCCGAAGCGCAGGCCCGGCACCGCGGCGTCGGCCGCGGGTGCGGTGCGGGTGCGGGCGGCGGGGGAGTCGGTGGGACCGGCGGAGAAGCGGAACCAGTAGTCCGTGGCGGGCGCCAGGCCCCGGACGTCGGCCTTCACGGTGTGGTCGGAGGCGGCCGTCGCGGTGACCGAGCCCTTGGCGACGGCGTTCGTGAAGTCCTTGTCCTTGGCGACGACCCAGCTCACCTCGGTGTCCGGGCCGGTTCCGGAGCCCGGCACGGCGTCGGGGACCGGCGTCACCCTGGTCCACAGCAGGACGCCGTCGGGCAGTGGGTCGCCGGAGGCGACGCCGTGCAGGAAGGCGGGGGCGGCGCCGGCGGCACCGGCCGGCAGGGCGGCGGCGAGCGGGGCCGCCAGAACGGCGCCGGCCGCCGCGGCCTTGACGACCGTACGGCGGCTCGGTGAACGGGTGCCCGTGCGCTTGGCGGACGACGGGACGGGGGTCTCGGACGATCTGTGTCGACTGGTCACGGACGATCAGGTTACTGATCGGTATGCGCCCGAGTGGGCGAACTCGCAAAAGTTCGCCCACTCGTTGACGTGCGTACTACTGGTGCCTGCCGCTCGGCGCGGCTACTTGGTGACGCCCGCGTCCTTGAGCGCCTTCTGCCACTCGGCGTCCGTGCCCGGCGTCTCGATCACCTTGTCGTTGATCTTGACGGTCGGGGTCGACTGGACGTCGTCGGCCTTCTGGAAGGCGTCGCTCATCTTCATCGCCCAGGCGTCGTAGGTGCCCTTCTCCACGGCGTCCTGGAACTTCTTGTTGTTCTTCAGGGCGTCGACCGAGTTGGCGACCTTGATCAGGTAGTCGTCCTTGGCGAACTCGTCGGTCGACTCCGACGGGTGGTACTCGGAGGAGTACAGCGCGGTCTTGTAGTCGATGAACGCCTCGGGGGAGACGTTCAGCGCGGCGCCGAGGGCGCTGAGGGCGTTCTTGGAGCCCTCGCCGCCGAGGTTGCCGTCGAGGAAGGTGCCGATGGTGAAGGAGAGCTTGTAGGTGCCGTCCTCCATGCCCTTGTTGACTGCCTCGCCGACGGTCTGCTCGAAGTTTGCGCAGCCCGGGCAGCGCGGGTCCTCGTAGAGGTGGACGACGTGGTCGCTCTTGGACTCGCCGAGGGTGACCGTGGTGCCGTTCTTGCCGGAGGTGTTGGCGGGGGCCACCACCTTGGCGTCGGCGGCCTTCTCCCACTTCGAGGGCTGGTTGCTCTGGACGACGGCGTAGCTGATGCCGCCGGCTATCGCCAGCACGCCGACGATCGAGCAGGCCACGATGACCTGCCGCTTGACCTTGTCGCGCTTGGCCTGGCGCTCGCGCTCCACGCGCAGCCGCTCACGGGCCGCCGACTTCGCCGCCTGACTGTTCCGCTTGCTCATGGTGGTGATCTCTCCGGGGACGCGCACACGGAGGTGTGCGGGATGTGTACGGGGGGCTGCCGGTGCTCGGTCGTGTGTCGCGCGAAGGCGCGCGGGTCACACGAGGGCGACCGGGCACGGCGGTCCGCGCCGTCCCAGGGAGTGCGTGAGGATCGCCTCGCGGGCGTCGGCGGTGCGGTGGGCCAGGGCCGCCGGGCGGCGCACCGCCGGGGTCCGGCGGACGTTCACCGCCGCGACGGCCAGCAGCAGCGGCCGGAAGGTGGTCGCGGCCACCGCGCTCAGCAGCTGGGCCAGCGCGCGTTCGCCGCGCCGCAGCCAGGCCGCCGCCAGCAGCCCGACCCCGACGTGCGCGCCGAGCAGCAGCCAGGCGGTCCGGGGGTCGGCGTCGGCGAGCGCGGTCGCCAGCCGGTCGGTCTCGGCGCCGGTCACCCGGGTCAGCGGGGCGGCGACGCCGGCGTGGACGCCGGTTCCGTCGCCGCACAGCACGTCGAAGCCGACCGAGCGCAGCGGACCCGCGACCGGGCCGCCCGCCCTGCCGTAGCAGACGTGCTGGCCGGTGGTGAAGACCGTGTCGGCGGCCAGCTCCAGCGGGATCAGCAGGGCGGCGATCCGCCCGAAGCCGCGCTCGCGCCGCCCGGCCAGGGCGTACGCGATCAGGAACACGGCGGCGCCGACGGCCGCCACCGTGGGCAGCGGCAGCGGAACCCCGGACAGCAGCACGTGCGACGCGGTGCTGAGCGTCACGACGAGTGCCGTGAACAGCGCCGCGCGTACGGCTCTGAGCGGGGTTCCGGATATGTCCATAGCGATAGAAGAGTGTGTCACGGGGTCCGGTAAGGGACCGCTAAAGGGTTCCTGTGAGAGGGGTGACGGTTACCGAACCGGAATGGTCACAGACCCGGGATCCGGCCGTTGCGGAAGAGGTCCACGAAGGTCTGGTGGTCGGCACGCGCGCGTGCCCCGTACCGGTGCGCGAAGTCGATCAGCAGGGGCGCGAAGCCCTCCTCGTCGGCCGCGATCGCCGCGTCGATGGCCCGCTCCGTGGAGAACGGCACCAGGGACTCCCCGGACTGGTCGTCCGCCGCCGCGTGCATGGCGGCCGTGGCCCGGCCCAGGTCGGCGACGACCTCGGCGATCTCCTCCGGGTCGTCGATGTCCCCCCAGTCCAGGTCGACGGCGTACGGCGAGACCTCGGCGACCAGCTGACCCGCGCCGTCCAGCTCGGTCCAACCCAGCCACGGGTCGGCGTGCGCCTGGAGGGCGCGCTGGGAGATCACCGTGCGGTGGCCCTCGTGCTGGAAGTAGTCCCGGATGGCCTGGTCGGTGATGTACCGGGAGACCGCCGGGGTCTGGGCCTGCTTGATGTAGATCACGACGTCGTTCTCCAGGGCGTCGCTGTTGCCCTCCAGGAGGATGTTGTACGAGGGCAGACCGGCCGAGCCGATGCCGATGCCGCGGCGGCCGACGACGTCCTTGACGCGGTAGGAGTCGGGGCGGGCCAGGGAGGACTCCGGGAGGGTCTCCAGGTAGCCGTCGAAGGCCGCCAGCACCTTGTAGCGGGTGGCCGCGTCCAGCTCGATGGAGCCGCCGCCCGGGGCGAATCGGCGCTCGAAGTCGCGGATCTCGGTCATCGACTCCAGCAGTCCGAACCGGGTCAGCGAACGGGCGACGCGCAGGGCGCCCAGCAGGGGCCCGTCGGCGGTGTCCAGCGAGAAGGGCGGCACCTCGTCGCTCTTGGCGCCGGTGGCCAGGGCGTGGATCCGCTCCCGGTACGCCTCCGCGTACACCCGCACCAGCTCGGTGATCTGCTCGTCGCTGAGCGCCTTCGCGTACCCGATCAGCGCGATGGAGGCGGCGAGGCGCTTGAGGTCCCAGGTGAAGGGGCCGACGTAGGCCTCGTCGAAGTCGTTGACATTGAAGATCAGCCGGCCGGTGGAGTCCATGTACGTGCCGAAGTTCTCCGCGTGCAGATCGCCGTGGATCCACACCCGGGAGGTCCGGTCGTCCAGATACGCGCCGCCGGTCTCGGAGCCGAACTCCTTGTCTTCGGTCAAATCGTGGTAAAAGAGGCATGCGGTGCCGCGGTAGAACGCGAAGGCCGAGGCGGCCATCTTCCGGAACTTCACGCGGAACGCCGCGGGATCCGCGGCCAGCAGCCGGCCGAAGGCGGCGTCGAAGACGGCGAGGATCTCCTCGCCGCGGTGCTCCTCGTTGAGCTGCGGGACCGACATGCCGGGTGCCTCCTGGTGCGGATGGTGCTGTGACTGGTGGAGCGGATCTCCACTCGGACCAACGTTCGAAGGGGTGCGGGAGTGCCCGCGCCCGGGCGTCCGCACCGACACGCGGACCCGCCCCCGAAGGTACGCGGACACGCCCCCGGAGTGTCAGTGGCGAGGCATAGACTTCGACGCTGACCCCCCGGACTGTCCGCACCCCGTCGTCAGCCCGTCGCCCACAGTTCTCCCAGGAGGCCGAACGTGTCCAAGCCGCCGTTCACGCACCTGCACGTCCACACCCAGTACTCGCTGCTGGACGGTGCCGCGCGGCTGAAGGACATGTTCAACGCCTGCAATGAGATGGGCATGACACACATCGCCATGTCCGACCACGGCAACCTGCACGGGGCGTACGACTTCTTCCACTCCGCGGAAAAGGCCGGAGTCACCCCGATCATCGGCATCGAGGCGTACGTGGCGCCCGAGTCGCGCCGCAACAAGCGCAAGATCCAGTGGGGCCAGCCGCACCAGAAGCGGGACGATGTCTCGGGTTCCGGCGGCTACACCCACAAGACCATGTGGGCGACGAACAGCACCGGCCTGCACAACCTCTTCCGCCTCTCCTCCGACGCGTACGCCGAGGGCTGGCTGCAGAAGTGGCCGCGGATGGACAAGGAGACCATCTCCCAGTGGTCCGAGGGCATCGTCGCCTCCACCGGCTGCCCCTCCGGCGAGGTGCAGACCCGGCTGCGCCTCGGCCACTTCGACGAGGCCGTGAAGGCGGCCGCCGACTACCAGGACATCTTCGGCAAGGACCGGTACTTCCTGGAGCTGATGGACCACGGCATCGACATCGAGCACCGGGTGCGCGAGGACCTGCTGCGGATCGGCAAGAAGCTCGGCATCCCGCCGCTGGTCACCAACGACTCGCACTACACCTACGCGCACGAGGCGACCGCCCACGACGCCCTGCTGTGCATCCAGACCGGCAAGAACCTCTCCGACCCGGACCGCTTCCGCTTCGACGGCACGGGCTACTACCTGAAGTCGACGGACGAGATGTACGCCATCGACTCCTCCGACGCCTGGCAGGAGGGCTGCGCCAACACGCGCCTGATCGCCGAGATGATCGACACCACCGGCATGTTCGAGAAGCGCGACCTCATGCCGAAGTTCGACATCCCCGAGGGCTTCACGGAGATCACCTGGTTCCAGGAGGAGGTCCGCCGCGGCATGGAACGCCGCTTCTCGGGCCAGGTCCCCGAGGACCGCCAGAAGCAGGCCGAGTACGAGATGGACGTCATCATCCAGATGGGGTTCCCCGGCTACTTCCTCGTGGTCGCCGACTTCATCATGTGGGCGAAGAACCAGGGCATCGCGGTCGGCCCCGGCCGAGGCTCCGCGGCCGGCTCGATCGTGGCGTACGCCATGGGCATCACCGACCTCGACCCCATCCCGCACGGCCTGATCTTCGAGCGGTTCCTCAACCCCGAGCGCGTCTCCATGCCCGACGTCGACATCGACTTCGACGAGCGCAGGCGCGTCGAGGTGATCAGGTACGTGACGGAGAAGTACGGCGCCGACAAGGTCGCCATGATCGGCACCTACGGCAAGATCAAGGCGAAGAACGCCATCAAGGACTCCGCGCGCGTGCTGGGCTACCCGTACGCGATGGGCGACCGCCTCACCAAGGCGATGCCCGCCGACGTCCTCGGCAAGGGCATCGACCTCAGCGGCATCACGGACCCGGCCCACCCGCGCTACAGCGAGGCCGGCGAGATCCGCGGAATGTACGAGAACGAGCCGGACGTCAAGAAGGTCATCGACACCGCCAAGGGCGTCGAGGGCCTGGTGCGGCAGATGGGCGTGCACGCCGCCGGCGTGATCATGTCCAGCGAGCCGATCGTCGACCACGCCCCGCTGTGGACCCGGCACACCGACGGCGTCACCATCACGCAGTGGGACTACCCGCAGTGCGAGTCGCTCGGCCTGCTGAAGATGGACTTCCTCGGCCTGCGCAACCTCACGATCATGGACGACGCCGTCAAGATGGTGAAGTCCAACAAGGGCATCGACCTCGACCTCCTGTCGCTGCCGCTGGACGACCCCACGACCTTCGAACTGCTCCAGCGCGGCGACACGCTCGGCGTCTTCCAGTTCGACGGCGGCCCCATGCGGTCCCTGCTGCGGCTGATGAAGCCCGACAACTTCGAAGACATCTCCGCCGTCTCCGCGCTCTACCGTCCCGGCCCCATGGGCATGGACTCGCACACCAACTACGCGCTGCGCAAGAACGGCCTCCAGGAGATCACGCCGATCCACAAGGAGCTGGAGGAGCCCCTCCAGGAGGTCCTGGCGGTCACCTACGGCCTGATCGTCTACCAGGAGCAGGTGCAGAAGGCCGCCCAGATCATCGCGGGCTACTCGCTCGGCGAGGCCGACATCCTGCGCCGCGTGATGGGCAAGAAGAAGCCCGAGGAACTGGAGAAGAACTTCGTCATCTTCCAGGCCGGCGCCCGGAAGAACGGCTACAGCGACGAGGCCATCCAGGCCCTGTGGGACGTGCTGGTCCCCTTCGCCGGCTACGCCTTCAACAAGGCGCACTCGGCCGCGTACGGACTGGTCTCCTACTGGACGGCCTACCTCAAGGCGAACCACCCCGCCGAGTACATGGCCGCCCTGCTCACCTCGGTCAAGGACGACAAGGACAAGTCGGCCGTCTACCTCAACGAGTGCCGGCGCATGGGCATCAAGGTGCTGCCGCCCAACGTCAACGAGTCGATGTCGAACTTCGCCGCGCAGGGCGACGACGTGATCCTCTTCGGCCTCTCCGCCGTGCGCAACGTCGGCACCAACGTGGTCGAGTCGATCATCCGGTGCCGCAAGGCCAAGGGGAAGTACGCCACCTTCCCCGACTACCTGGACAAGGTGGAGGCGGTCGTCTGCAACAAGCGGACGACCGAGTCGCTGATCAAGGCCGGCGCCTTCGACGAGATGGGCCACACCCGCAAGGGCCTCACCGCGCAGTACGAGCCGATGATCGACAACGTGGTCGCGGTCAAGCGCAAGGAGGCCGAGGGACAGTTCGACCTCTTCGGCGGCATGGGCGAGGAGACGAACGACGAACCGGGCTTCGGACTCGACGTGGTCTTCGGCGAGGATGAGTGGGACAAGACCTACCTCCTCGCCCAGGAGCGGGAGATGCTCGGCCTCTACGTCTCCGACCACCCGCTCTTCGGCCTGGAGCACGTGCTGTCCGACAAGGCCGACGCGGGCATCTCCCAGCTCACCGGCGGTGACTTCGGCGACGGCGCGGTCGTCACCATCGGCGGCATCATCTCCGGCCTCCAGCGCAAGATGACCAAGCAGGGCAACGCCTGGGCCATCGCCACCGTCGAGGACCTGGCCGGCTCCATCGAGTGCATGTTCTTCCCGGCGACCTACCAGCTGGTGTCCACCCAACTCGTCGAGGACGCCGTGGTGTTCGTCAAGGGGCGCCTGGACAAGCGCGAGGACGTGCCGCGGCTGGTCGCGATGGAGCTGATGGTCCCGGACCTGTCCAACGCGGGCACCAACGCGCCCGTGGTCCTCACCATCCCGGCGACCAGGGTCACCCCGCCGATGGTCAGCCGCCTCGGCGAGATCCTCACCCACCACCGGGGCGACAGCGAGGTGCGGATCAAGCTCCAGGGGCCGACGAAGACGACCGTGCTGCGGCTGGACCGGCACCGGGTCAAGCCCGACCCGGCCCTGTTCGGCGACCTGAAGGTGCTGCTGGGCCCGTCCTGCCTGGCGGGTTGAGCGGGACGGCGGCCGCAACGAGCGAGGGGCGCCCCGGTCTCCGGGTGCGCCCCTCGTCGGTGCGGGGCCGCCACGGCCCGTCGCACGGGTGTCAGTTGTGGCCGAAGCGCTTCTGCCGCTTGCGGGACGCGGCGTCGCCGGGCGTCGTCAGCTGCGGGGAGTGCTGCTCCTCGCGGTCCATGACGGCGGACTCGGCGGACTGCGGGGTACGCGCGGACTGGGGCTGCTTACGGTCACGGTTGTTCTTGTTCTTGGCCATGGTGATCTACCTCCTGAGGGGGATCTAGGGGCCAGGGCCGATTTCAGATTCACACAGCCCAACAAAGAACGCATATCGGGCAATTATCGTGCGTGACGCGGCCTGTCGGGGCGTCGCATCCGCAGCGGGGCACGGAAACGCCACGCCGAAGATCGAGTTCGCGCCGTTAACCTCCGCGTGGTCGGGCAGACTCGAAGGAAGCCCGAAGCAAACCTCCCGGAAAGAGGGTGGATCGCGTGGACCGCTGCATCGTCCTGGTGGACGCCGGGTATCTGCTGGGGGCCGCCGCCAGTCTCCTCGCCGGTGAGCCCTCACGCTCCCGTATCACCGTCGATCACGCCGCCCTCATCCAGGGCCTGCGCGACCGCGCCGAGTCGGACACGCAGCAGCCCCTGTTGCGCATCTACTGGTTCGACGGCGCCCCCGACCGCGTCCCGCAGCCCGAGCACCGCCGACTGCGCGTGATGCCCCGGGTCACCGTCCGCCTCGGCGCCCTCACCCGCAGCGACGGGCGCTGGGCGCAGAAGGGCGTGGACGCCGCCATGCACGCCGAGCTCACCGAACTGGCCCGCAACCGCGCCTGCTCCGACGTCGTCCTCGTCACCGGCGACGGCGACCTGCTGCCCGGCATGATGGCCGCCAAGGAGCACGGCGTCGCCGTCCACCTGTGGGCCGTCCAGGCCGCCGACGGCGACTACAACCAGTCCGAGGACCTGGTCGCCGAGGCCGACGAGCGCCGCGTCCTGGACCGTACGTGGATCACCAAGGCCGTACGCGCCAAGGAACTCGGCGGCATCTGCGCGCCGCCGCCCGTGCCCCGCCCCGAGATCGCCGCGATCCTCTCCGCGCCGCTGCCCGAATCCGCCCTCTCCGCGACCACCGAGCGGCCCGCCCGGGAGCCCGAGCACCCCGTGAGGCCCGCCCCCGCACGCAACGGCACCGAGGAGCGCGCGGCGCCCCCCAAGGGCGTCCCCACCCCCAAGGACCTGGCCGCCCTGCGCGCCCCCGGCGCCCACCCCGCCCCGCACCCCCCGACCTCCGCCACCCTGCGCTGGTCCTCCGACAAGGGCTGGGTCGACCGGCCCGCCGCCGAACCGGCCGAGGCCGCCTCCATGCCGACGCTGGCCCAGCTCACCACGGCCGAGCAGCGCTGGGCCGACCGCGAGGAGGACATCACCACGGTCGGCGGCGACCCGTACGAGGTCGGCCAGGTCTTCGCCCGCCGCTGGCTGGAGCGCCTCGGCGACCACGGCCACCTGCAGCGGCTGTCCGGGATGTATCCCCGCATCCCGCACCGCGTCGACGGCGAGCTGCTGCGCTACGCCGCCCGCTTCGGGCTGCTCGCCCACAAGGACGACCAGATCGACGAGCACGACCGGTACGCGATCCGGGCCGGGTTCTGGCGGGAGGTGGACGTCCGTACGGCGACCGAGCGCACCCCCGCGCCGGAGTGACGCCCTCCGGCGCCCGGCCGGCCCTCCCCGTGCCTCCCGCGGCTGAATCGACACTTATGGGCGGACCCGAGGGCGGGGCGGGGGGACGGACCCCGTAGTCTCGTCCCTTGTGAGTACGCGCGCGGCACAGGCACTTCGACCCCGTGGCGATGCCGTGTGCGCGGTGCGCGGACTGACCAAGACCTATCCGGCCCTGCGCGGCCGGCGCGGCGTTCCCGCCACCCCCGAGGTCCGGGCCACCGACGACGTGACCCTGGACATCCGCCGCGGTGAGATCTTCGGACTGCTCGGACCGAACGGAGCCGGCAAGTCCACCCTCGTACGCCAGCTCACCGGCCTGATGCGGCCCGACAGCGGCAGCGTGGAGATCCTCGGCCACGACATCGTGCGCCACCCCGAGCGGGCCGCCCGCATCCTCGCCTACCTCGGGCAGGAGTCCAGCGCCCTGGACGAGCTGACCGTGTCGCTCGCCGCCGAGACCACCGGACGGCTGCGCGGCCTGGAGGTGCGGCAGGCACGCGCCGAGCGGGACGCCGTCCTCGACGAGCTGGGCCTCACCCCGCTCGCCTCCCGCCCGATCAAGAAGCTCTCCGGCGGCCAGCGCCGCCTGGCCTGCTTCGCCGCCGCGCTGGTGGGGGAGCGCCCGCTGCTCGTCCTGGACGAGCCGACCACCGGCATGGACCCGGTGGCCCGGCGCGCGGTGTGGGCGGCCGTCGACCGGCGGCGCGCCGAGTCCGGCAGCACCGTCCTGCTCGTCACCCACAACGTCATCGAGGCCGAGACCGTCCTCGACCGGGTCGCCGTCCTCGACCGGGGACGCGTGATCGCCTGCGACACGCCCTCCGGCCTCAAGGAGAGGGTCGCCGGCGAGGTCCGCGTCGACCTGGTGTGGCGCGAGCGCGCACCGCTGAACGTCCCCGAGGTCGCCGCCCTGCGCGACCGCGCCGCCGAGTCCGGGCGCCGCTGGACGCTCCGGCTCGCCCCCGAGGAGGCCCGCGCGGTCGTCGCCACCGTCACCGGCGGCGCCGCCTTCGCCGCCCTGGACGACTTCACCCTCGCCACGCCCAGCCTGGAGGACGTGTACCTGGCGCTGGGCGGCGCCGCGCGGCAGGGGCTGGTGAGGGCTTGAGCACTCCGATGGCGAGCAGCGGGCGCAAGGTGAGCACACCGCCCGCCGCATCCGTACCCACCAGGACGACCGTGACCTACGACCCCCAGCGAGCTTCGAAGGACCCGACGAAGGGGAGCAGCGCGACGTGAGTGTCGTACCCGCCGATGTTCTGCCGGGCGGTGCCCTGGCCGCCGAGGAGCAGGGCGCCGTCGGCGCGGCCGAGCTCGGGCCCAAGGCACGGCTGTGGCCCTCCCTGGTGGCCGTGTACCGGGCGCAGCTGTCCCGGGCCCGGGTCGCGCGCATCCCGCTGCTGTTCGTGGCCACCTTCCAGTCGATCGGCATCATGATCCTGATGCGCGGCGTCGTGGACGGCGGCGGCGAGGCGCGGGCCGTGGTCGCCGGTTCGGCGGTGCTAGTCGTGGCCTTCGTCGCGCTGAACCTCCTCGCCCAGTACTTCGGGCAACTGCGCGCGAGCGGCGGTCTCGACCACTACGCGACGCTGCCGGTGCCGCCGGCCGCGGTGGTGCTGGGCGCGGCGGGCGCGTACGCGTCCTTCACCGTGCCGGGGACCGTGGTGACGGCGGTGTTCGGCTGCCTGCTGTTCGGGCTGCCGATGACGCACCTGTGGGTGCTGGTGGCCGTGATCCCGCTGGCGGGCGCCGCGCTCGCCGGGCTGGGCGCGGCCCTGGGGCTGCTCGCGCCCCGGCCCGAGTTCGCCACCCTCCTCGGTCAGCTGGGCATGTCGGCGGCGCTGCTGCTGGGCGTGCTGCCCGCCGAGAGGATGCCCGAGGTGGTCCGCCTCGCGCGGGACCTGCTGCCCTCGACGTACGGCGTGGAGGCCTTCGCGCGTACGTTCGGGGACCGGCCCGACTGGGCCTTCGTCCTCGGTGACCTCGCGGTGTGCGCCGTGGTCGGCGTGATCTCGCTGGCCGTCGCGACCTGGGCGTACCGCCGGGCCGCCGTCCGGTGAAGCGCCGCACAGGCGGGTTTGGCACGATGGCGGGGTGACCGCTCCTCTGACTCCGCCACCTCCCCCGAACGATCGCTCGTCGTACCAGGGCGGCCCGGTGCCACCGCCCGTCGGTGCGCACGCGGTGGGCACCCCGCCCGGCGCCCCGTACGGCACTCACGGCGAGCACGGAGAACAGGACGGCCCCGGAATGCTGAGCGAAGTACGGCAGGCCGCGGTGACCGTGGCCGCGGTGACCCTCTCCGGGCTGCTGCTGGGCGTGCTGTGGTGGAAGCTGGCGCCGAGCGTGCCGCTGGTCGGTGAAGTGGTCGGCGACCGGTGGCTGGTCTACCTCAAGGAGTCCGAGGGCGAGCAGTCGGTCGGCGTCGACGGCACCTTCTCGCTGCTCGCGCTCGCGTTCGGCGCGCTCAGCGCGGTGGCCGTGTTCCTGCTGCGGCGGCGCGGGGGCGTGCCGCTGGTGGTGGCGCTGGGCGCCGGCGGGCTGCTCGGCTCGGTGCTGGCCTGGAGGTTCGGGCTCTGGCTCGGGCCGACCCAGGACGTCATCGCGCACGCGAAGGACGTGGGCAAGGGCGTGACCTTCTCGGCGCCGCTCAAGCTGGGGGCGAAGGGCGCGCTGCTGGCGTGGCCGATCGCGGCGCTGGTGGTCCACCTGGGCCTGACCGGGCTGTTCGGGCCCCGCGATCCGGAGCCCGACCCGTGGCCCGCGCCGTACGGGGAGAGGTCCGCGTAGGGCGGACCGTCACGCGGGGCGGCGGCCGTGGTTGGCCCTGCCCTTCCTGGTGCGCCACTTGCGTTTGCGCGTTCGCTTCGACATGTCCTGTCTGATTAGCCGAGAATCGCGCGTCCGTCGAGGGGGTGTGCGCGGTTGGTCGGAGCGGGGGCGCGCGTTCGTAGGTGGGTTGTGCGCGTTGATCGGGCGAGGGGCGCGTGTTCGTCGAGGCGCGTGTGCGGTTGATTGAGGTGCGGGCCTGCGCGTTTGTCGACGGTTGTGCGCGGTCGATCGGGTGAGGGGCGCGTGCTGGTCGTGGGGGTGTGTGAGGGTCGATCGGGTGGGGGGCGCGTGTTTGCGTGGGGGTGTGTGCGGTCGGTCGGAGGACGGGCCGCGTGCTTGTCAGCGGGGGTGTGTGCGGTTGATCGGGCGAAGGGCGCGTGCTCGTCGTGACGTTGTGTGTGGTTGATCGGGTGGCGGCGCGTGCTCGTCGTGGGGGTGTGTGCGGTCGGTCGGAGGACGGGCCGCGTGCTTGTCGACGGGGGTGCGCGGTCGATCGGGTGGGGGTCGCGCCGGAGGGGCGTGTGCTGTCGGTCGAGGTGTGGGCCGCGCGTCCGTCGAGGGGGTTGCGCGCGGCCGTCGAGCGCTACGCGCGGCCGATCGGGGCGAGGATCGCGTCCGTGAGTTCGGTCAGGTCCTCTGGGGAGAGCTCGACCTCCAGTCCCCGGCGGCCCGCCGAGACGCAGATCGTGGTGTGGCCCGACGCCGACGCGTCCAGGACCGTGGGCAGCCGCTTGCGCTGGCCCAGCGGGGAGATGCCGCCCCGCACGTAGCCCGTGGTCCGCTCGGCCAGGGCAGGGTCGGCCATCGCCGCGCGCTTGCCGCCCACCGCGGCCGCCAGCGCCTTCAGGTCCAGCTGGCCCGCCACCGGCACCACCGCGACCGTCAGGGCGCCGTCCACGTCCGCCACCAGCGTCTTGAAGACCCGCTCCGGACGCACGCCCATCGCCTCGGCCGCCTCCTCGCCGTAGGACGGGTGCGCGGGGTCGTGGTCGTACGCGTGGACCGTGTACGCCACCCCCGCCGCCGTCAGCGCCACCGTCGCCGGAGTGCCACCGGACTGCTGCTGCTTCCTGGACTTCTTCGCCATCCGGGTCGGTACCTCAGTTGAGACTCGTCGGGCCGCGCGTCAGGTCCGACGACGGCAACGACGGCAGCGTACGGATGATCGCGGTCTCCGAGCGAAGGAGTTTCAGCTCGTCGCGCAGGCGGGAGGCCGTGTCGGGGGCCTGGAGCAGGCGCTGCTTCGTCGGGGTGTCCAGCATCATCGCGGCGGCGACCAGGTAGGAGACCACGCCCGGCTCGTCCGGCAGCTCGGCGCCGGTCGACAGCGACCGCTCGCGGGCCCCCGCCAGCCGCTTCTGGTACTGCCGGAAGGACCGCAGCACCCCCTCGGCCAGCGCGCCCGCCTCGTCGCCGGGCTCCTCGTCCAGCGGCTTCAGCTCGGCCGTCAGGAACGGGCCCGAGGCCTCCACCGAGCGCAGCCGCACCCGGGTCGTGCCGGTCGCCAGCACCTCGAAGGTGCCGTCGGCGCGCTCGCGGATCGTCGCCGCGTCCGCGATGCAGCCCACCTTGTGGAACGCCTTGAGCGGGTCGGGCCCGAACCCGGCCGCCGGGCCGACTTCGGGCAGCGCCGTCGGATCGGGCAGGCCGGGCGCGGTCCGGGCCACCTCGTGGCCGTCGCGGATCGCCACGACGGCGAACCGGCGCGGTTCGTCCTCGGGAGTCTTCAGCAACTCGCGCATCATGGCGCGATAGCGCTCCTCGAAGATGTTGAGCGGGAGCACCAGCCCCGGGAACAGAACCGAGTTCAGGGGGAAGAGCGGAAGCCGGACGGTGGTCACGACGCAGAAGCCTAATGGTCGTCCGCGCGGACGCGCCCGCCGCGCCCACTTCGTGGATGACCTGAACCCGCCGTACCCGGTGCGGAGGCCGCCGCCGCGCGGACGTCCGCGCGCACCTGGAGGAAGCGGCCGAGGGGGTCCTCCGCGTCCTGGTCCCAGGGGAAGGAGGTGACGTACGGGCCGGTCAGACGCAGTTGTTCGGCCGCGTCCCGGCGGCGCTCCAGACGCAGCAGGACGTACGCCAGGAGGTTGCGCAGCCCGGCAGGCCACGGGTCGGCCGCCGGGTGGGCCGCCGAGAGGGCGATGGCACGGTCGGCGGCCGCGTCCAGGCGGTCCCGGTGCGCGCCGGCCGGGTCGTCGGCGCCGCCCGCGGTCAGACAGGCGAAGGCCGCACGCAGGGGCAGCGCCCGCAGCAGCGAGTCCCCTGGTGCGTCCTGCGCGGCGGTCTCGGCGAAGTCCAGGCACTCGCGGTGCGCGCCCGGCGAGGCGGCGGCCAGGTACTCCAGGGCGGACACGTGGCAGCCGTAGTGGTGCGGGGCCCGGCGCACCGCCTGCGCCCACAGCCGCTCGAACTCCGCGTGTCCGGCGCGGGCGCCCCGCGCGGCGTCCAGCGCGGTCCGCCACGGCACCGGGTCGCGTCCGGCGGCCTCGGCGGCCGCCGTGACCGCGGGGGCCACCTGGCGCAGCAGCTCCGCCCGGGCCGGCGAGTCCCAGTGGCGGTCCACCGTCAGCCGGCCCTCGACCAGCAGTGCGTCGGGGTCGCCCGGGGCGGCGGCGCGCCAGCTCTCCAGCCACTCGGTGCGGGAGCGGGCGAAGGCGGCGAGCCCGGTCGCGTAGTGGTCCCGGTGCTCCCACTCGGCCCGCTCGCGGGTGGCGGCGAGGAGAGCGGCCGCGGGGGCGTGCTCACCGTGGGCCGCCGCGACCAGGGCGGGGGCGAGACGGTCGTCGGGGGCGTCGAGGAGCACGTCGTCGTCTTGGGCGGGCCGGGACGCCCGCGAGCGGGTCCGGGCCGCCGTCCGGAGGAACGCGCGCAGCATGGCCAGTACGACGGCCGACGGTTCGCGATGGTTGTGCGGTGGTGCGCCCCCTTCGGCCGTTCGGGTGCGGCCCGTACCGGCGCGGGGCTTTCGTCGCCGGATGGGCGGCCATGGCCGGGCCGGCGGTGCAGGGCTGGTGCCGGGTGCGGTGCCGGTCGTCCGGACGGTGCGGACGGCCGCTGCCGGCTCCGCAGGGACCGCACATCCCGCGCCGTATCGCGGAGCCGCCACCTCCGCGGCGAACGGCGTCACCCGAGCCGCAAGCCGGCACGGCCCACGGTCGCCGATGACGAGAACCTACAGCCGGTGCCCCGCGCGAGGCTGGGGCGCCGTCCGGACGGTCGGCCCCCCTCCGCGCGGGCGCCGCGCTGCGGAGTCCCCTCCCTGCGCGGCGTCGAGCCGGGGACGGGACGCCCGTCGACATCCGCCGACCGACGTCCACGGCCGGCGCGGAGACCCACCCCGCACCCCCGGAGGGCTCAGCTCCTGCGCAGCAGCCGTGTCGCGCCCGCCGCCACCGTCGTCGCCAGGATCCAGCCCAGCAGGATCAGAGCCGTCGCCAGCCACTGCCAGCCGTCGCGGAGCTGCCAGAAGCCGACCTGGCCCAGGTCGATGACCGGCAGGAGCAGGTCGAGGGCGAAGAGGGCCGGGTTCCAGTCCGGGTGCTCGCCGGCCTTCAGCGGGGGCGGGTCCGCGCGGGCGAAGGCGAGCGAGCCCGCCGCCCAGAGCACCGCCATCCACACCGCCGCCCGGCCCGGCCGGTAGCCGTAGGCGACGGTCCAGTCCTGGGCGTACCCCACGAGCTTCGCGGCGACGGGCAGGCTCTCGCGGCGTCGGCGGTGCTTGGCGAGCAGCACCTCGCGGGCGTCCTCGTCCTCGCCGCCCGCCCGCAGCACGGCGGCGAGCCGCTCGTACGGCTCCGGGTTGTACTCGGCGGTCGCGGCGCCCACCCACCGCAGCCGCTTCTCCAGCGGGAACGGCCCGCGCGGCACCAGGTTCTCGTAGGCGAAGCCGCCCATGTGCAGCCGGCCGGGGCCGGGCCAGCTGTCCGCCCGGTCCATCAGGTTCACCACCCGCGCCCCCGACAGCACCACCCGCCCGCGCGCCGGCCGCTCGCCGAGGAAGCGCAGCTCGGGCGTCTGCACCCGGCGCAGCGACAGCTCCTGGTCGTCGGTGAAGGTGAACCGGGCGTGCTCGAAGTCGACGGCGTCGCCGAACCGCCCGTCGTCCAGCCGCACCCCGCCCTCGCACTCGAAGCGCTGGATGCGGGTGCCCTGGGCGGGGGTGGTGCCGCGCAGCAGCGGACTGCCCAGCCCGGCCGGAGTCATGTACAGCGTGCGCTCCACCGTCAGCTGCGGGGCGTTCAGCGCGTGCCGGGTGTACGGGTTGAGGAGCCGGGCGCCGCGCAGGCTCAGCGAGACGCCGACCTGGGCGCTGCGCAGGCTCACCTCGCCGTGCGACTCCAGCATCTCGGCCTGGAGGTCCTGTCCCACGGTCATGCCGTCCGCGGCTATGGAGCGGCCGCTGCGGTCCCGGTGCACGACCGCCTGGTTCAGCAGCAGGTCGGTGCCTATCTGGGCGTCGGTGAGCCGGATGCCGCTGCGGAACCGGGAGCGCGGCAGGTGCAGGTCGCCCTCGGTCTGCAGCCGGGCCGCCTCCAGGCGCGGCACCGAGCAGTCCACCAGCCGCACCGTCGTGAACCGGGTCTCCGGCAGCACCACCTCCCGGTCGAAACGGCACGCCCGCAGCTCCACGTACGGCTCCACCGTGCCGCCCGCGAGGTCCATCGTGTCGCTGATCCGCACGCCCACGAGCTGCAGCGAGGAGACCCGGCCGGCGAGCGCGGGCGGACCGTCGAGGAGCAGCCAGCACAGGATGCGGGCCCGCACGGTCCGCTCCGGCCCCCAGGGGTGCCCGCCGTGCGGGTCGTCCACGAGCGCGTCGCCACTGGACAGGTCGTACACGCTGCCGTTGCGGAAGGCCTGCCACATGCCCGCCTCGGCGGCCGTCAGGTCGTCCGGCAGCTCTCCGTCACGGTGGCCGGCCCCCTCGGTCACGGCGCTTCACTCCCTCCCCAACTACTCGCCGGTCGCTCACCCTTCGTACAACCGTTCATGCCCACTGAGTGACCGGCTGAACACTCAAAGTGAGTACGAACTGCCGGGTCCGGCAACGGTCCGCGCCGAGCCGTCGCGTTCTGTATCAGCCATTGATACGCGCGGACGGTGTCCGACGCGGGTCTGAGAGAATTGGTTCCGTGATCTCCCGAATCGATCTGCGCGGCGACGCCCTCCCTGAGGGTCCCGCCCTGCGCGACCTGCTGCCCCGAGCCGACTTCGACGTCGCGGCCGCCCTGGACAAGGTGCGCCCGATCTGCGAGGCCGTGCATCATCGTGGCGACGCGGCGCTGATCGATTTCGCCGAGCAGTTCGACGGGGTCAGGCTCGACCAGGTGCGGGTCCCCGCCGCCGCGCTCGCCCGCGCGCTGGAGGAGCTCGACCCGGCCGTGCGCGCCGCCCTGGAGGAGTCCGTCCGCCGCGCCCGTCTCGTCCACCGCGAGCAGCGCCGCACCACGCACACCACCCAGGTCGTCCCCGGTGGCTCGGTCACCGAGAAGTGGGTGCCGGTCGACCGGGTCGGGCTGTACGCGCCCGGCGGCCGGTCGGTCTACCCGTCGTCCGTGATCATGAACGTGGTGCCCGCCCAGGAGGCCGGCGTCGAGTCGATCGCCCTCGCCTCCCCGGCGCAGGCCCCCGCTTTTGAGAATGACCCAGCCGGCGGCCTCCCGCACCCCACGATCCTCGCCGCCTGCGCCCTGCTCGGCGTCGACGAGGTGTACGCGGCCGGCGGCGCCACCGCCGTCGCCATGTTCGCGTACGGCACCGAGTCCTGCCCGCCCGCCAACATGGTCACCGGCCCCGGCAACATCTGGGTCGCCGCCGCCAAGCGCTACTTCACCGGGAAGATCGGCATCGACGCCGAGGCCGGCCCGACCGAGATCGCGATCCTCGCCGACTCCACCGCCGACCCGGCGCACGTCGCCTCCGACCTGATCAGCCAGGCCGAGCACGACCCGCTGGCCGCCGCCGTCCTGGTCACGGACTCCGTGGAGCTGGCGGACGCGGTCGAGCGGGAGCTGGAGCCCCAGGTCGCCGCCACCAAGCACATCGACGACCGGATCGTCCCGGCCCTCAAGGGCCGCCAGTCCGCGATCGTCCTGGTCGACGGCCTGGACGACGGCCTGCGCGTGGTCGACGCCTACGGCGCGGAGCACCTGGAGATCCAGACCGCCGACGCCGCCGCCGTCGCCGACCGCGTCCGTAACGCCGGCGCCGTCTTCGTCGGCCCCTGGGCGCCCGTCTCGCTCGGCGACTACGCGGCCGGGTCCAACCACGTCCTGCCCACCGGCGGCTGCGCCTGCCACTCCTCGGGCCTGTCCGTGCAGTCCTTCCTGCGCGGCATCCACATCGTCGACTACACGCGCGACGCCCTCGCCGAGGTCGCGCACCACGTGGTGACGCTGGCGGAGGCGGAGGACCTGCCCGCGCACGGTGCGGCGATCAAGGCGAGGTTCGAGTGGAAGGTTCCGGAGAGCAAGTGACGTTCGGCATCGACGATCTGCCCGTACGGGACGAGCTGCGCGGCAAGTCCCCCTACGGCGCGCCCCAGCTGGACGTGCCGGTACGGCTGAACACCAACGAGAACCCCTACCCGCTGCCCGACGCGCTGGTCGAGCGGATCACCGAGCGCGTCCGCGAGGCCGCCCGCCGGCTCAACCGCTACCCGGACCGGGACGCGGTCGAGCTGCGCACCAGGCTCGCCGAGTACCTGACCGAGACCTCCGGGTACGCCGTGGACCTCCGGGGCGTCTGGGCTGCCAACGGCTCCAACGAGGTCATCCAGCAGCTGCTCCAGGCCTTCGGCGGGCCCGGCCGCACCGCGATCGGCTTCGAGCCGTCGTACTCGATGCACGGCCTCATCGCGCGCGGCACCGGCACCGGCTGGATCTCCGGCCCGCGCCACGAGGACTTCACGATCGACGTGCCCGCCGCCGAGAAGGCGATCGCCGAGCACCGCCCGGACGTCGTCTTCATCACCACCCCCAACAACCCCACGGGCAACGCGGTCCCGGCCGAGACCGTCCTCGCTCTCCACGAGGCCGCACAGGCCGCCAAGCCGTCCATGGTCGTGGTCGACGAGGCCTACATCGAGTTCAGCCACGGCGCCTCGCTGCTGCCGCTGCTGGACGGCCGCCCGAACCTCGTCGTCTCCCGCACCATGTCGAAGGCGTTCGGCGCGGCGGGCCTGCGCCTCGGCTACCTCGCCGCGCACCCGGCCGTCGTCGACGCCGTCCAGCTCGTCCGGCTGCCGTACCACCTGTCCGCCGTCACCCAGGCGACCGCGCTGGCCGCCCTGGAACACACCGGCACGCTGCTGAAGTACGTCGAGCAGCTCAAGGCCGAGCGGGACCGGCTGGTCGCCGAACTGCGCGCCATCGGCTACGAGGTGACCGAGTCCGACGCCAACTTCGTCCAGTTCGGACGGTTCGCGGACTCCCACGAGGCGTGGCGGCGGATCCTCGACCGGGGCGTCCTGGTCCGGGACAACGGCGTACCGGGGTGGCTGCGGGTCACCGCCGGCACCCCGGAGGAGAACGACGCGTTCCTCGACGCGGTCCGTGAAGTCAAGAAGGAGCAGAACACATGAGCCGCGTGGGACGCGTGGAGCGCACGACCAAGGAGACCTCGGTCCTCGTCGAGATCGACCTCGACGGCACCGGCAAGACCGACATCGCCACCGGCGTCGGTTTCTACGACCACATGCTCGACCAGCTCGGCCGGCACGGTCTGTTCGACCTGACCGTGAAGACCGACGGCGACCTGCACATCGACTCCCACCACACCATCGAGGACACCGCCCTCGCGCTGGGCGCCGCCTTCAAGCAGGCCCTCGGCGACAAGGTGGGCATCTACCGCTTCGGCAACTGCACGGTCCCGCTGGACGAGTCCCTCGCCCAGGTCACCGTCGACCTGTCCGGCCGCCCCTACCTCGTGCACACCGAGCCCGAGAACATGGCGCCGATGATCGGCGAGTACGACGTGACGATGACCCGGCACATCCTGGAGTCCTTCGTCGCCCAGGCGCAGATCGCCCTGCACGTGCACGTGCCCTACGGGCGCAACGCGCACCACATCGTGGAGTGCCAGTTCAAGGCGCTGGCCCGCGCCCTGCGCTACGCCTCCGAGCGCGACCCGCGCGCGGCCGGCATCCTGCCCTCCACGAAGGGCGCGCTGTAACCCATGAACGGCACGTCCACCGTCCTGATCGTCGTCGGCCTGTTCTTCATCGGCGGCATCATCTCCTTCGCGAAGCAGCAGATGCCCAAGGGCCTGATCGTGCTGCTGTCCATCGGCGCCGGCATGTGCCTCCTCGCGGGCGTCCTGAGGCTGGAGGTGTGGAATTGACCTCTGCGAACTCCAAGCGGGTCGTCGTCTTCGACTACGGCTTCGGCAACGTCCGCTCCGCCGAGCGTGCCCTCGCGCGCGCGGGAGCCGACGTCGAGATCACCCGTGACTACGACAAGGCCATGAACGCCGACGGGCTGCTGGTCCCCGGCGTCGGCGCCTTCGCCGCCTGCATGGACGGCCTCCGGGCCGCCCGCGGCGACTGGGTCGTCGAGCGCCGGCTGGCCGGCGGGCGTCCGGTGATGGGCATCTGCGTCGGCATGCAGATCCTGTTCGCCCGCGGCATCGAGCACGGCGTCGAGGCCGAGGGCCTGGACGAGTGGCCCGGCACGGTCGGCCCCCTCCAGGCCGACGTCGTACCCCACATGGGCTGGAACACCGTCGAGGCACCGGCCGACTCCCAGCTCTTCGCCGGCCTCGACGCGGACACCCGCTTCTACTTCGTGCACTCCTACGCCGTCCACGACTGGTCGCTGGAGACGCACAACCCGCTGATCGCCGCCCCCAAGGTCACCTGGTCCACCCACGGCAAGCCCTTCGTGGCCGCCGTGGAGAACGGCGCCCTGTGGGCCACGCAGTTCCACCCGGAGAAGTCCGGCGACGCCGGCGCCCAGCTCCTCACCAACTGGATCGAGACCCTGTAGAGATGAGCCCGGTAGAAGAGATGAGCCCGGTAGAGATGAGCAAGCTCGAACTCCTCCCCGCCGTCGACGTCCGCGACGGCCAGGCCGTCCGCCTGGTGCACGGCGAGTCCGGCACCGAGACCTCCTACGGCTCCCCGCTGGACGCCGCCCTCGCCTGGCAGCGCTCCGGCGCCGAGTGGCTGCACCTGGTCGACCTGGACGCCGCCTTCGGCACCGGCGACAACCGCGAGCTGATCGCCGAGGTCGCGAAGGCCATGGACATCAAGGTGGAGCTGTCCGGCGGCATCCGCGACGACGACACCCTCGCCGCCGCCCTCGCCACCGGCTGCACCCGCGTGAACCTCGGCACCGCCGCCCTGGAGACCCCGGAGTGGGTCGCCAAGGTCATCGCCGAGCACGGCGACAAGATCGCGGTGGGCCTGGACGTACGGGGCACCACGCTCCGGGGCCGCGGCTGGACCCGCGACGGCGGTGACCTGTACGAGACGCTGGACCGCCTCAACAAGGAGGGCTGCGCCCGCTACGTCGTCACCGACATCGCCAAGGACGGCACCCTCCAGGGCCCCAACCTGGACCTCCTCAAGAACGTCTGCGCGGCCACCGACCGCCCGGTCGTGGCGTCGGGCGGCGTGTCGTCTCTGGACGACCTGCGCGCGATCGCCTCTCTCGTCCCGGCCGGTGTCGAGGGGGCCATCGTCGGGAAGGCCCTGTACGCGAAGGCGTTCACCCTGGAAGAAGCCTTGGAGGCTGTGTCGCCATGACATCCGAAGCCGTACGGCGCGTGCAGAGCGGAAGTCCCTGGGAAGATTCTTTCGGATTCGCACGTGCCGTGGCGGCGGGTGATCGAGTCGTCGTGGCGGGCACGACCGCCTTCAAGGGCGACATGCTGTACGGCGAGGGCGACCCGTACGAACAGGCGAAGGTGGCCTTCGGCACCGCGGTCGAGGCGATCGGCGCATTCGGACTCGGTGTCGAGTCCGTGGTCCGGACCCGTATGTACCTGGCACATTCGCGCGACGTCGATGAGGTGGGCCGTGCCCACAAGGAGCTGTTCGACTCCGTACGCCCGGTCACGACCCTGCTGGTCGTGGAGGGCTTCATCGACTCGCGGGTTCTGGTGTCAGTCGAAGTGGAAGCGTATAGAGGAGCCGTGGATTCATGACCCTGGCGGTCCGAGTCATCCCCTGCCTGGACGTGGACAACGGCCGGGTCGTCAAGGGCGTCAACTTCCAGAACCTGCGCGACGCGGGCGACCCCGTCGAGATGGCCAAGGTGTATGACGCCGAAGGCGCCGACGAGCTGACGTTCCTGGACATCACCGCCTCGTCGGGCGACCGCGAGACGACGTACGACGTGGTGCGCCGCACCGCCGAGCAGGTGTTCATCCCGCTGACCGTCGGCGGCGGTGTGCGCACCGCCGAGGACGTCGACAAGCTGCTGCGGGCCGGTGCGGACAAGGTGGGCGTGAACACGGCCGCCATCGCCCGCCCCGACCTGATCCGCGAGATCGCCGAGCGCTTCGGCCGCCAGGTCCTCGTCCTGTCCGTCGACGCCCGCCGCACCGAGGCCGGCACCTTCGAGGTGACCACGCACGGCGGCCGGCGCGGCACCGGCATCGACGCGGTGGAGTGGGCGCACCGCGCCGCCGAACTGGGCGCGGGCGAGATCCTGCTCAACTCGATGGACGCGGACGGCACGAAGGACGGCTACGACCTGGAGATGCTGGCGGCGGTCCGTAAGCACGTGACCGTCCCGGTCATCGCCTCGGGCGGCGCGGGCACCCTCGCCCACTTCGCCCCGGCGGTCGAGGCGGGCGCGGACGCGGTCCTGGCGGCGTCCGTCTTCCACTTCGGCGACCTGCGGATCGGGCAGGTGAAGGAGACGCTGCGGGGGGCGGGGCACCCGGTTCGGTAGTTCGAGACTTCCCTCTTGGTAGTGAAGGTGGTAGTGCTCACGGTTGTGGTCCCGCTAAGGTGCTCATATGCCTGGGATCACGATCGAGTTCACCGAGGAAGAGCTGGCCGAGCTGCGCGCGGAGGCCAAGGAGCAGGGCGTCGCGATCAAACGGCTCGCGCACGACATACTGACCGAGGACGTGGTGCGCCGGCGGCAGAAGCAGCGGTTCGTGGAGGGGGCGTCGAAGTACGCCCGCGAAATCATGGCCGACTTCGAGGAGCGCTTCCCGGCGGGACTGCGGTGACGCTCTACGTCGATGCCGGCTGGGTCCTCTGCGTTCAGGTCGAGGTCTCTCCGCCGAACACGCCCATCCGGGACTGGGGCGCTCTGCACTGCATGGCCGAGAGGCACAGATACGAGCGGGTCGCGGGAGAGCCCTACTACGAGGAGATCCCGACCCGAGCGGCTACGTTTTTGCACACTGCGCTGAGGCTCCGGCCGTTCACGGACTACAACGCGTCGATCGGCATCGGCTGCGTCCGTGCGTACATGGAGGCGTCGGGAACACCGGTCGATCCACAGCCCGGTGACTGGGCCAAACTGGTCTCCGACATCCGCAGCGACGAGGCCGACCTCAACGAGACCGCCCGCCTGCTCCGCGACTGGGCTGCATGACCCGGTGACCGACCTCACCGACATAGCCACCGCCCGGGCCCGCCCCACCGTCGACCACCCCGCCCACCGCGACCCCAACGTCCTGCGCTGGGTCGCCGCCTACACCACCTCCATGGTTGGGGACACCGTCTTCTACCTGGCGCTGTCCTGGGCCGCCGTGCAGAACGGCAGTCCCGCCGAGGCCGGGATCGTCACCGCCGTGAGCGCGGTGCCGCGGGCGCTGCTGATGCTGGGCGGCGGGGTGATCGCCGACCGGTTCGGGCCCCGGCGGGTCGTCATCGGCAGTGACGCCGTACGGTGCGTCACCGTGCTGGCGGTCGCCGCCGTGCTCTTCGCGACCGACCCCGGGCTGTGGCTCCTCGCCCTGCTCGCCGTCGTCTTCGGCGCCGTCGACGCCGTGTTCATGCCCGCCGTGGGGGCGCTCCCGGCGCGCATCACCGGCAAGGACCAGCTCGCCCGCGTGCAGGGCATGCGCGGCCTCGCCATCCGTTTCGCGGCCGTCGTGGGCGCCCCGCTGGGCGGGCTCGGCGTGGCGGTCGGCGGCGCGGCGGCGGCCTTCGCGGGTGCGGGGCTGCTGATCGCCGTGTCCGTGCCGCTGCTGGTCTCCGTACGGATGCGCGAGCTGCCGGCCGACGACGCGAGCGCCGCACGCGAGACCACCGCCTGGCGGGATCTGGTGGGCGGGCTCCGCTACGTCCGCCGCCACCGCGTCCTCGGCCCGCTGATGGTGGCCATCGCCCTCGGCGACCTCGGCTTCGTCGGCCCCCTCAACGTCGGCCTCACCCTGCTCGCCGACGAGCGGGGCTGGGGCGCCTCCGGGATGGGCTGGGTGCTCGCGGGGTTCGGGACCGGCGCCGGGGTCGCCGCCCTGCTGCTGACCGTACGGGGGCGCGTGCCGCGCGCCGGGTGTGTCGCCGCCGGTGCCCTCGTCCCCGGCGCGGCGGCGATCGGCGTCCTGCCGCACGCGCCCGGCCTCCCCGTGGCCGTCGGCACCGCGCTGGTCGTCGGGCTGCTCACCGGGCTCAGCGGCGCCATGTGCGGGGCCCTGCTGCAGACCCAGTCCGAGCCCGCCTACCTGGGCCGCGTCACCGCCGTCGGCGGCATCGTCAGCCTGGGCGTCGCACCGCTGAGCATGCCGCTGTCCGCCGCCGCCATCGGCGTCTGGGGCACCGGCCCGGTCTTCGCCATCAGCGCCGCGGTGTGCGCCCTGGGCGGGGTAGTCGCCCTGGCCGCACCGGGCGTACGGCGGGCCGAACTGCCCGGATAGCGGCCAACGGCTCCGGGCCGCCTCAGATCCCCAGCTGCTTCGTCTCGTGCAGCTTCGCGATCGCGTCCTCCTCGCCCTCCAGCTCCACCTTGGCCGCGCTCTGCCGCCCGTACGCGAACAGCAGCAGCTCCGACGGCTCACCCGTCGCCGTCACCACCGGCGTGCCCCGGTGGGCGACCGTCGTCTGGCCGTTCGGGCGGCGCAGCACCAGCCCCGTCGGGATGCCCCGGCCCATCAGCCGCGCGGCCCGCTCCAGCCGGGACCACAGGGCGTCCTGGAAGACCGGGTCCAGCTCGCGCGGCGACCAGTCCGGCTGGGCGCGGCGGACGTCCTCGGTGTGGACGTAGAACTCCACCGTGTTCGCCGCCTCGTCGACCTGCTTGAGCTGGAAGGGGGAGAAGCGGGGAGGCCCCGTGCGGATCAGCTGGATCAGCTCGTCGTACGGCTTCGCGCCGTACTCGTCCATGACCCGGTCCAGCCGGGACGCCAGCTGCTTGAGCATGGTGCCCCCGGCCGCGTCCGGCCGGCGCTCGCGCACCACCACGTGGGCGGCGAGGTCACGGGTGCGCCAGCCCTCGCAGAGCGTTGGCGCCTCCGGCCCCGCCGTCTCCAACAGGTCCGCGAGCAGAAGTCGTTCACGCTTGGCGAAAGTCGACATGGAGTCAGCCTACGGCCGTCCGCCGGGTCCGCCCAATGGACGGCGCCGAGGCGTGTCCGCCCCGCGCGGCACAATGGGCGCATGACCAGCAGCTCCTCCACCGACGGCAGCTCCCGGCGGCCCAGCCCGCTCGCCCCGGAGATCGCCGACCGCCTCAAGCGCAGCGCCGACGGCCTCCTGCCCGCCATCGCCCAGCAGTACGACACCGGGGAGGTGCTGATGCTCGGCTGGATGGACGACGAGGCACTGCACCGCACGCTGACGACCGGTCGCTGCACCTACTGGTCGCGCAGCCGCCAGGAGTACTGGGTCAAGGGCGACACCTCGGGGCACTTCCAGTGGGTGAAGTCCGTCGCCCTGGACTGCGACGCCGACACCGTCCTCGTCAAGGTCGACCAGGTCGGCGCCGCCTGCCACACCGGCGCCCGCACCTGCTTCGACGCGGACGTGCTGCTCGACGCCGGTACGGACGGCACGGATTCCGGCACGCTCGGCGCGGATCAGTAGGGTCTGCCCACATGGACCACAGGGACCACAGGGACCACATGGACGTCATGGACCTCGACACCTTCCGCAAGCTGGCCGCCGACCGCCGGGTGATCCCGGTCAGCCGCAAGCTCCTCGCCGACGGCGACACCCCGGTCGCGCTCTACCGCAAGCTCGCCGCCGAACGCCCCGGCACCTTCCTGCTGGAGTCCGCGGAGAACGGCCGGTCCTGGTCCCGGTACTCCTTCGTCGGCGTCCGCAGCGCCGCCACCCTCACCGAGCGGGACGGACAGGCCCACTGGCAGGGCACCCCGCCCGTCGGCGTCCCCACCGACGGCGACCCGCTCGCCGCCCTGCGCGCCACCGTCGAGGCCCTGCACACCCCGCGCGACCTCGCCCACGACCTGGGCCTGCCGCCCTTCACCGGCGGCATGGTCGGCTACCTCGGCTACGACATCGTGCGCCGCCTGGAGAAGGTCGGCCCCGGCGAGCGCGACGACCTGAGGCTCCCCGAGCTGACCATGCTCCTCACCAGCGACCTCGCCGTCATGGACCACTGGGAGGGCTCGGTCCTGCTGATCGCCAACGCGATCAACCACAACGACCTGGAAACGGGAGTGGACGAGGCGTACGCCGACGCGATCGCCCGCCTGGACGCCATGGAGGCCGACCTCACGCGCGCGGTCGCCCAGCCCCCGGCCGCCCTGCCGCCGTCCGAGCTGCCCGAGTACACGGCGCTGTGGGGCGGCACCGACTTCCAGGGAGCCGTCGAGGACATCAAGGAGCGCATCCGCGCGGGCGAGGCCTTCCAGGTCGTGCCCTCCCAGCGCTTCGAGACACCGTGCACGGCGAGCGCCCTGGACGTCTACCGGGTGCTGCGGGCCACCAACCCCTCCCCGTACATGTACCTGCTCCGCCTCGACGGCTTCGACGTCGTCGGATCGTCGCCGGAGGCGCTGGTCAAGGTCGAGGACGGGCGCGCCATGGTCCACCCCATCGCCGGGACCCGCCCCCGGGGCGCCACTCCGCAGGAGGACCAGGCCCTCGCCGAGGAACTGCTCGCCGACCCCAAGGAGCGCGCCGAGCACCTGATGCTCGTCGACCTCGGCCGCAACGACCTGGGGCGGGTCTGCGAACCCGGCTCCGTGGAGGTCGTCGACTTCATGTCCGTCGAGCGGTACTCGCACGTCATGCACATCGTCTCGACGGTCACCGGCCGGGTCGCCCCCGGCCGCACCGCCTTCGACGTCCTCACCGCCTGCTTCCCGGCCGGCACCCTCTCCGGCGCCCCCAAACCGCGCGCCCTGCAGATCATCGACGAACTCGAACCGTCCCGGCGCGGCCTGTACGGCGGCTGCGTCGGCTACCTCGACTTCGCGGGCGACTCCGACACCGCCATCGCCATCCGCACCGCCCTGCTGCGCAACGGCACCGCCTACGTCCAGGCCGGCGCCGGCGTCGTCGCCGACTCCGACCCGGTCGCCGAGGACACCGAGTGCCGCAACAAGGCCGCGGCGGTGCTCCGCGCGGTGCACACGGCCAACCGGCTGGGGCGATAGGGCCATTCTCACGCCGCGGATTCCGAACCCCGGGTGACGGTTCGCCCGGGGTTCGGGTGATAGTGGAGTACGTGACAGCTGTTCCTCACCCCCGTACCCCAGCCGCAGGACCCGCCCGGTCCGGCCGCCGGAGCCTCGCCGTCGCCCTGCTGTGCGGCGCGCTCGGCGCCGGCGTCGCCCTGCTCGCCACCCGGCAGGAGTGGTCGGAGGGCACCGCGACGGTGGCCGGCGGCGCGTTCCCGCTGACCGCCAAGGGCAGCGACGTCACGGGCGTACCCGCGGCGCTCGCCATAGTCGGCCTCGCCGCGCTCGTCGCCGTCTTCGCCGTGCGCCGCGCGGGCCGGTTCGCGGTCGCCGCCCTGCTCGCGCTCAGCGGCGCGGGCACCGTCGTCGCGGCCCTGGCCGGCGCCTCCGACAGCTCCGCCCTGGACGACAAGGCCGCCGAGGCCGCCGGCGACACCTCGGCCACCGTGGACGCCCTCACCCACACCGCCTGGCCGTACGTCGCGGCCGCCGGCGGCGCCCTGCTGCTGCTAGCCGGGCTGCTCGCGCTGCGCTACGGACGCCTGTGGCCCGCGATGTCCGGCCGCTACGAGCGCGACGGCACACCGCGTCCGCGCCGGGGGCCGCAGACCGTCGACCCGGACCGCCCCGAGGACCTCTGGAAGGCCCTCGACCGCGGCGAGGACCCGACCGGCGCCTGACCCGCGGTTCACCCGCCCCCTCCTGGGCACCCGGGGACGGCACCCGGCGTCACGCACGCGAGGGGAGCACCCCCGCTCACGGCGCGCGCGCCCGTGCGGGACAATGATCCCGAGCGTCCTGCTCAGACTTGGCACACAGCAACGAGGAGCAAGCAATGGCGGGCAGCAGCCACGGTCACACCCCGGCCGCCTGGACGGGTGTCATCATCGCCTTCATCGGTTTCTGCGTCGCGGGCGTGTTCATGGTGGCGGCCCAGCCGGTGGGCTTCTGGGCCGGCATGGTGGTCGTGCTCCTCGGCGGTGCCGTGGGCGGCATCATGCGCATGATGGGCCTCGGCCAGCCGCGCCACACCCACCCCGTGCACCAGGTCACCGGCGACAGCAAGCCGGTCGGCGCCAAGGGCTGACCCGGCGACGACACCTCCCGAGGGGCGGGCCTGCACGAGCGTGCCGGCCCGCCCCTCGCGTGCGCGCGAGGCCCCCCGGAGGCAGAATGCGCAGGGTGGACGCCGAGACCGGGAAACCGACGCCGAGCAGGACCCTCACCCAGGGCACGACCGCGACCCAGGACACGACCGTGACCCGCGACGCGACCGTGACCCCGGGCACGGCGGTGCCCCCCGCGGCGACTCGCGGACCCGCCCTCCTCGGCCGCCTGGCCGTCCCGGCCGCCGTGCTCGCGACCGTGGCCGGCGCCTTCGCCTACGTCGGGAGCGTGGACCCAAACGAACCCGGCCACTACCCCGTCTGCCCCCTGCTGCGCTTCACGGGCGTCCTCTGCCCCGGCTGCGGCGGCCTGCGCAGCGCCCACGCCTTCGTCCACGGAGACGTACCGACCGCACTGCAGGCCAACGCCCCGGCCGTCCTCGCCTATCTCGGCCTCGCCGTGCTCTGGACCGTCTGGGTGGTCCGCGCGGCGCGCGGTCGGCCCCTGCGGATCGACCTCGGACCCGTCCACCTGTGGACGGCGGGCGCGCTGATGCTGGCCTTCACGGTTGTCCGGAACCTACCGTTCGGTGGCTGGCTCCGTCCTTGATCATCCGTCGGGTGTCCAGGTAGTGGACCCCGGGTCAACCGGATGCGGGACCGGCGCCCCGCTCCGGATACCATCGCAGTGACCATACGTTCCGATACGTACCGCCGTCTGAAAGGGGGCCGCTCGCGTGAGTGTGCTCGACGAGATCATCGACGGAGTCCGTGCCGACCTCGCGGAGCGGCAGGCGCGCGTCAGCCTCGACGAGCTCAAGGAGCGCGCGGCCAAGGCACGCCCCGCCAAGGACGGCGTGTCCGCCCTGCGCGGTGACGGCGTCAAGGTCATCTGCGAGGTCAAGCGCTCCAGCCCGTCCAAGGGCGCGCTGGCCGCCATCGCCGACCCGGCCGGCCTCGCCGCGGACTACGAGGCGGGCGGCGCCGCCGTCATCTCCGTCCTGACCGAGCAGCGCCGGTTCGGCGGCTCGCTGGCCGACCTGGAGGCCGTCCGCGCCCGCGTGGACATCCCGGTCCTGCGCAAGGACTTCATCGTCACCTCGTACCAGCTCTGGGAAGCCCGCGCCCACGGCGCCGACCTGGTGCTGCTGATCGTCGCGGCCCTGGAGCAGCCAGCCCTGGAGTCGCTGATCGAGCGCGCCGAGTCCATCGGACTGACCCCGCTCGTCGAGGTCCACGACGAGGACGAGGTCGAGCGCGCGGTGGACGCCGGCGCCAAGGTCATCGGCGTCAACGCGCGCAACCTGAAGACGCTGGAGGTCGACCGCGGCACCTTCGAGCGGGTCGCCCCGGAGATCCCCGCGCACATCGTCAAGGTCGCCGAGTCCGGCGTCCGCGGCCCGCACGACCTCATCGCCTACGCCAACGAGGGCGCCGACGCCGTCCTGGTCGGCGAGTCCCTGGTCACCGGCCGCGACCCCAAGACCGCCGTCGCCGACCTGGTAGCCGCCGGCGAACACCCGGCACTGCGCCACGGCCGGGGCTGACACCCCGGTAGGCTGACCTCCATGACGCTCCCGCCCACCCCGGCCCCCCGGGACCCGTACGCGCGCCTGGCGCGCGGCTGCCGCCCCCGCGGCTGCCGCGCCCCCGCCCGCCGGGTCCACGGCCGCCGGGTGCGGTACGTCATCGGAGACGAGCCGGGGCAGGTAAACGGCCGCCGATGGCAGCGCGCCCTATAGGGGCGCGGGGAACTGCGCGACCAGCCACATCCGGCCCGCAGCCGACAGACAACACCCCGCCCCCACGGCGATTAGTCACCACCAGACACTCACCGTGAGGTTCACGCATGCCCAGCAACTTCTTCATCCCCGACCCGGAGGGTCAAACCCCCAGCCCCGAAGGCTACTTCGGGGCGTACGGCGGCAAGTTCATCCCCGAGGCCCTCGTCGCCGCGGTCGACGAGGTGGCCGTCGAGTACGACAAGGCCAAGTCCGACCCCGAGTTCGCCCGGGAGCTCGACGACCTCCTCGTCCACTACACCGGCCGCCCGTCCTCTCTCACCGAGGTGCCCCGCTTCGCGGAGCACGCCGGCGGAGCCAGGATCTTCCTCAAGCGCGAGGACCTGAACCACACCGGCTCGCACAAGATCAACAACGTGCTCGGCCAGGCCCTGCTCACCAAGCGCATGGGCAAGACCCGCGTGATCGCCGAGACCGGCGCCGGCCAGCACGGCGTGGCCACGGCCACCGCCTGCGCGCTCTTCGGCCTGGACTGCACGATCTACATGGGCGAGATCGACACCCGCCGCCAGGCCCTCAACGTGGCCCGCATGCGCATGCTCGGCGCCGAGGTCATCGCCGTGAAGTCCGGCAGCCGCACGCTGAAGGACGCGATCAACGAGGCGTTCCGCGACTGGGTCGCCAACGTCGACCGCACCCACTACCTGTTCGGCACCGTCGCCGGCCCCCACCCCTTCCCGGCGATGGTCCGCGACTTCCACCGCGTCATCGGCGTCGAGGCCCGCCGCCAGCTCCTGGAGCAGGCCGGGCGCCTGCCCGACGCCGCGATCGCCTGCGTCGGCGGCGGCTCCAACGCCATCGGCCTCTTCCACGCCTTCATCCCCGACGCGGACGTCCGCCTCATCGGCTGCGAGCCCGCCGGGCACGGCATCGAGACCGGCGAGCACGCGGCGACCCTGAGCGCGGGCGAGCCCGGCATCCTGCACGGCTCACGCTCGTACGTCCTCCAGGACGACGAGGGCCAGATCACCGAGCCGTACTCGATCTCGGCCGGCCTGGACTACCCGGGCATCGGCCCCGAGCACGCCCACCTCAAGGACTCCGGCCGCGGCGAGTACCGCGCGGTCACCGACGACGCCGCCATGCAGGCACTGCGCCTGCTGTCGCGCACCGAGGGCATCATCCCGGCCATCGAGAGCGCCCACGCGCTGGCCGGTGCCCTGGAGGTCGGCAGGGAGCTGGGCAAGGACGGGCTGATCGTCGTCAACCTGTCCGGCCGCGGCGACAAGGACATGGACACCGCCGCCCGCTACTTCGGGCTGTACGACACCGACGCCGAGGTCGCCGAGGACGCCTCCGGCACCGCCGAGATCGAGGGGGACGCCAAGTGAGCGGGAACGTACGGCTGCTGGACGAGACGCTCGCCGCGGCGAAGGCCGAGGGCCGCTCCGCCCTCATCGCCTACCTCCCGGCCGGCTTCCCGACCGTGGACGGCGGCATCGCGGCGATCAAGGCCGCGCTCGACGGCGGCGCCGACGTCGTCGAGGTCGGCCTGCCGCACAGCGACCCGGTGCTCGACGGCCCGGTCATCCAGACCGCCGACGACATCGCCCTGCGCGGCGGCGTGAAGATCGCCGACGTGATGCGCACGGTCCGGGAGGCCCACGCGGCCACCGGCAAGCCGATCCTCGTCATGACGTACTGGAACCCCATCGACCGCTACGGCGTGGAGCGCTTCACCGCCGAGCTGGCCGAGGCGGGCGGCGCCGGGTGCATCCTGCCCGACCTGCCCGTCCAGGAATCGGCCCTGTGGAGGGAGCACGCGGAGAAGCACGGGCTCGCCACCGTCTTCGTGGTCGCGCCCAGCAGCAAGGACGCGCGGCTCGCCGAGATCACCGCGGCCGGCAGCGGCTTCGTCTACGCCGCTTCCCTGATGGGCGTCACCGGCACCCGCGAGTCGGTCGGCGCGCAGGCCGAGGACCTGGTGCGGCGCACCCGCGCCACCACCGACACCCCGGTCTGCGTCGGGCTCGGCGTCTCCAACGCCGTGCAGGCCGCCGAGGTCGCCCGCTTCGCCGACGGCGTGATCGTCGGCTCGGCGTTCGTCAAGCGCATGCTGGACGCCCCCGACGACGCGGCCGGCGTGGAGGGCGTCCGCGCGCTCGCCGCCGACCTGGCGAAGGGCGTGCGCGGACAGGCGTGACGACACGCATGTGACCGGGGTCCCTCGTACGGGTGGACCTGGGACCGGGGAGGCGCGGTGCGCCTCCCCGGTTCGTTCTGCGGGGTGTGAGCGAGAAGAACCGAGAGGGAAAGCGCACCGCCCGCCAGAAGCTTGCGGCCGAGCGCGAGAAGCAGAAGTCCAGGGACAAGCGCCGCCGCGCGCTGATCGTCGGCGCGAGCGTCGTGGGCGTCCTGGGGCTGGCGGCCGTGGTCGGCGTGATCGCCGCCAACACGGGCAAGGACGACAGCGAGGCGTCCGGCCCGGTCGTGGCGCCCTCGGGCGCGCAGGGCAAGGACAGTCTCGCCATCCCGGTCGGCAAGGACAGCGCCAAGTCGACGCTCGTCATCTGGGAGGACTTCCGCTGCCCGGCCTGCAAGGCCTTCGAGCTGGCGTACCGCGACACGATCCACGAGCTCACCGACGCCGGACAGCTCAAGGTCGAGTACCACCTGGCGACCATCATCGACGGCAACATGGGCGGCACCGGCTCCCGCAAGGCCGCCAACGCCGCGGCCTGCGCCCAGGACGCCGGGAAGTTCCCGGCCTACCACGACGTGCTGTTCACCAACCAGCCCGCCGAGACCGACGACGCCTACGCCGACGAGGACAAGCTGATCGACCTGGCGGGCAAGGTCGACGGCCTCGACACCACCCTCTTCAAGGAGTGCGTGAAGAACGGCACGCACAACAGCTGGGTGGAGAAGTCCAACGAGGCCTTCCGCACCGGCGGCTTCAGCGGCACGCCCACCGTCCTCCTGGACGGCAAGAACATCTACCAGGACCGCTCCATGACCCCCGCCAAGCTCAAGCAACTGGTGGAGGAAGCCAACAAGTGAGGGACGGTGTTACGGACCCGTAGCCGGGCTGCCCGCCGCGGGTACCGCCCGACACGGTAGCGTCGACCCTGCCATGGAACTTGCCTTCATTCCCAGCCCGTCGAGCGGGGTGCTGTACCTCGGCCCCGTTCCGCTGCGCGGCTACGCGTTCTGCATCATCATCGGTGTCTTCGTCGCCGTCTGGCTCGGCAACAAGCGCTGGATCGCCCGCGGCGGCCGGGCCGGCACGGTGGCCGACATCGCTGTCTGGGCCGTTCCCTTCGGTCTGATCGGCGGCCGGCTCTACCACGTGATCACGGACTACCAGCTGTACTTCAGCGAGGGCCGTGACTGGGTCGACGCCTTCAAGATCTGGGAGGGCGGACTCGGCATCTGGGGCGCGATCGCCTTCGGTGCGCTGGGCGCCTGGATCGGCGCCCGGCGCCGGGGCATCCCGATGCCCGCCTACGCCGACGCCGTCGCCCCCGGCATCGCCCTCGCGCAGGCCCTCGGCCGCTGGGGCAACTGGTTCAACCAGGAGCTCTACGGCAAGGCCACCGACCTGCCCTGGGCCGTGGAGATCACCTCCTCGGCCGACGGGCGGGTGCCCGGCACGTACCACCCGACGTTCCTGTACGAGTCCCTGTGGTGCATCGGCGTCGCCGTGCTCGTCATCTGGGCCGACCGCCGCTTCAAGCTCGGTCACGGACGGGCGTTCGCCCTGTACGTCGCGGCCTACTGCGCGGGCCGCTTCTGGATCGAGTACATGCGCGTCGACGACGCCCACCACATCCTGGGCCTCCGGCTGAACAACTGGACCGCGCTGTTCGTCTTCCTGCTCGCCGTGGTGTACATCGTGCTCTCGGCGCGGATGCGGCCGGGCCGGGAGGCCGTGGTCGAGCCCGGCGCGGAACCGACCGGCGGCGACGCCGCGGAGGCGGACGCGGACACCGACTCGGAGGACTCCCAGCACCCCGAGGGCGGCGAATCGGCGGGCGCCAAGGACGCCAAGGACTCCGGAGACACCAAGGACGCCGGGGACACCGAAGACGCCGGGGACACCGAGGCCGCCGCCAAGGACGTGAAGGACGGGGCCGACTCCGCCAAGAAGGGCTGACCGCGGCGCGTACGCCGTCGAAGGGCCCGGAATCTTCCGGGCCCTTCGACGTGTGTCACGACAGTGCGGGCCGCCGCGCCAGTGACAGCGTGCGCTGGGCCGTCGCCACCACCGCCGCGTCCACGAACCGCCCGTCCGGCAGCGCCAGCGCCCCCGGCTGCGCGGTGGCCGCCTTCACGATCGTCTCCGCCTCCTCCAGCTCCCGCTCGGTCGGCAGGTACGCCCGTTCGATGATCGGCAGCTGGCGGGGGTGGATCGCCGCGCGGCCGAGGAAGCCCAGGGCCCGGCCGTGCGCGCAGGACGCCGCCAGGCCCTCCAGGTCCCGGGTGTCCGGATGCACCGTCTGCGACGGCGGCGCCAGCCCCGCCGCCCGCGCGGCCACGACCACCCGCGCACGCGACCAGTCCAGCCCCGCGTCCCCGCGTACCCCCAGGTCGGCGCGGAGATCGGCCTCCCCGAGCGCGATGCCGCGCAGCGACGGGTGGGCGGCGGCGATCCGGTACGCCCGCTCCACGCCCAGGGCCGTTTCCAGCAGCGCGTACAGGGGCGGCCCGCCGGTGGCCGCCGCGACGCCGGTGACCTGCTCCGGGGAGGTCACCTTGGGCAGCCGCAGCCCGGACAGTCCCGGCAGCGCGGCCAGCGCCGCCAGGTCGGCCGCGGCCAGGGGACCGTCCAGGGCGTTGACGCGGACGTGGACCGGCACCGGCTGCGGCTCGGCGAGCAGTTCGGCGGTGGCCTTGCGGGCGTAGTCCTTGCGGTCGGGGGCGACCGCGTCCTCCAGGTCGATCACCACCACGTCGGCACCCGCGGCCAGCGCCTTGGCGACCACCGGAGGCCGGTCCCCGGGGGCGTACAGCCAGGTCAGCGGGGGTGCGCTCATACGACGCCCTCCTCGCGCAGCTCTTTCACGTCCGCCGGGGCGAGGCCCAGCCCGGTCAGCACCTCCTCGGTGTCCGCACCGTGCGGGCGGCCCGCCCAGCGGATCGCGCCCGGGGTGGCGGAGAGCCGGAAGAGGACGTTCTGCATGCGCAGCGGACCCAGCTCCGGATCGTCGACCGTGGTGACGGTGTCCAGGGCCTGGTACTGCGGGTCGGCCATCACGTCCCGCACGTCCTGCACCGGGGCGACGGCCGCCTCGGCCTTCTCGAAGGCGGCGAGCACGTCGGCGCGGCTGTGCCGGGCGATCCAGTCACCGACCGCCGCGTCGAGCACGTCGGCGTGCCGGGCCCGGTCGGTGCCCGACCCGAACCAGGGCTCGTCGATCAGCTCGGGCCGCCCCACCAGCCGCATTACGCGCTCGGCGACCGACTGGGCCGAGGTGGAGACGGCGACCCAGGTGCCGTCGGCGGTCCGGTAGGTGTTGCGCGGGGCGTTGTTCTGGGAGCGGTTGCCGGTGCGGGGCTGGACGTGGCCGAGCTGGTCGTACCAGGTGGGCTGCGGGCCGAGCACGGTCAGGATCGGCTCGATGATCGCCATGTCGACCACCTGGCCCTCGCCGGTCCGGTCCCGGGCGGCCAGCGCCGTCATCACGGCGTACGCGGTCGCCAGGGCGGCGATGGAGTCGGCGAGGCCGAACGGGGGCAGCGTCGGGGGCGCGTCGGGCTCGCCGGTCATCGCGGCGAAACCGCTCATCGCCTCGGCGAGGGTGCCGAAGCCCGGTCGGCGCGCGTACGGGCCGAACTGGCCGAAGCCGGTGACGCGGGTGAGGACCAGGCGCGGATTGACGGCGGACAGCTCGTCCCAGCCCAGGTCCCACTTCTCCAGGGTGCCGGGGCGGAAGTTCTCGATGACGACGTCCGCGGTCGCGGCGAGGCGGAGCAGGGTGGTGCGGCCGGCGGGCTTGGACAGGTCGAGGGTGATGGTGCGCTTGTTGCGGCCCAGTACCTTCCACCACAGGCCGACGCCGTCCTTGGACGGGCCGTGGCCCCGGGACGGGTCGGGGCGGCCGGGATGCTCCACCTTGATCACCTCGGCGCCGAAGTCACCGAGCATGGTGGCGGCCAGCGGGCCCGCGAAGAGCGTGGCGAGGTCGAGGACGCGCAGGCCGCTCAGCGGTGTGGTGGCGGGGGAGGCGGGGGCGGCGGTCACGAGGGGCTCGGGCATGGGCGGGTGGCCTCCCGGTGGGTGAGGTGGGCGAGGGTGTCGAAGCCGATGCCGTCGAAGTCGCCGACCGAGGTGGCCAGGCGGTTCTTCAGCGGGGCCGTCCAGTGCTCGGGCAGCGCGGCGGGCGAACCGGCGAGGAGCCCGGCGACGCTGCCGGCGGTGGCGCCGTTGGAGTCGGTGTCCCAGCCGCCCGACACCGCGCGGGAGACCGAGCCGGTGAAGTCGCCGTCCGCGTGGGTGAGGGCGGCGGCGATCAGCGCGGTGTTGGGGATGGCGTGCACCCAGTGGTGGGCGGGGGAGTGGCGGGCGTGCAGGACGTCCACGACCGTGTCGAAGTCGGAGCGGGTGCCGGCGAGGTGGACGGCGTGGCGGACGGCTTCGGCGAGGCGGGAGCCGGGCGGTACGACCGCGAGGCCGGCGCGCAGGCAGGCGTGGACGTCGTGCGCGCCGGTCGCGGCGGTGGCGAGGACGGCCGCCGCGAACATCGCCGCGTAGACGCCGTTGGCCGTGTGGGTGAGGGTGGCGTCCCGGTGGGCCTGCTCGGCGGCGGCGGCCGGGTCGCCGGCGTTGGTCCAGCCGTGCACGTCGGCGCGGATCAGGGCGCCGATCCACTCGCGGAACGGGTTGCGGTGGCGGGCGGTGTGCGGGGGTTCGAGGCCGGTCAGGAGATTGCGGTGCGCGACGCGTTCGGCGGTGAAGGTGCGGCCGGCGGGCAGTTCGTCGAGCCAGACGCGGGCCACGTCGGCGGTGGTGAAGGCCCGGCCGTGGCGTCGCAGGAGCCGCAGGTTGAGGAGGGGGTAGTTGAGGTCGTCGTCCTCGGGCATCCCGTCGATGTTCTCGGCCAGCGACGTGGGCGCCGAGCGGCGGTTCCAGGGGTGGGCGGCGAGGAGGCCGGCCGGGACGCCCCGGGCGGTGAAGTAGCCGGTCGGGGGCCAGTTGCCGGCGGCCCGGCCGAGGAGGCGGATGCCGGTCAGGGGGAGCTTCTCGACGGGTTTGCCCAGGAGGCAGCCGACGGCCCGGCCGAGCCAGGCGGCTTCCAGGCGGGCCGGGGACACGGGCACGGGGCCGGGGGACGGCCAGTCGGGGCACAGTGCCCTGATCTGGCCGAGGTCCGTCGGCTCGGTCTCCGCCAAGGGGCTGGGCAGGTCGGCGAGTTCATCCAGGAGGTCCTCCGCCAGGAGACGGAGGTAGCGGGAGGCCGGGCGGGTGGAGGCGCCCGCCCGGGTGGGGGCCTCGCTGCCGCCCGCCGCCCGCCAGCGGGCCGCGACCGCCGAGGGGTTGCGGCCGTCCAGCCGAGCCTGGCGCAGCTCGTGTCCGATCAGGTCCTCGGGCTGGACCCAGGTCAGCCGGAGCATCCCGCGCCTCCGATCGCGGCGAACGCCTCCTCGTGGGCGCGGCGCCGCCGCAGGTCTCGCTCGAAGACCTCACGGACGACCCCGGCGAGCGTCGCCGCAGGTTCCCACAGATCCAGACGGCTCGCCTCCGCCACCGTCTTCGCCCAATCCTCCGGCACCGGTGAGCCCAGCGCCCCGGCCAGCGCGCCCGCCATCGTGGCGATGGAGTCGCAGTCGCGGCCGTAGTTCACCGAGCCGAGGACCGCGTGCCGCCAGTCGCCGCCGGAGACGAGCAGCATGCCGAGGGCGACGGGCAGTTCCTCGATCGCGTGCAGCCGGGAGGGGCGGCGGGCGCCGAGCGAGGGCGCACGGTAGTCGGGGCCGACCGTGTCGTACGGGGCGACCGCCTCCCGCAACGGCACCAGCGCCGACTCGTAGTCCGAGTACCGCGCGGCCACTTCGCAGACCGCCTCGATCGCCGCCCGCGTGCCGTCCTTCGCCAGCGACAGGCAGGCGGCCACCACCGAGTCCGGCGTCGCGCCGGGCGCGCAGGCCGCGGCCACCGCCGCCGCGAGGACACCGGCCGCCTCACGGCCGTACGACGACTGGTGCGCGCCCGCGACGTCCAGCGCCTCGGCGTAGGCGGCGGCCGGGTTCGCGGCGTTGACCAGGCCGACCGGGGCCATGTACATCGCGGCACCGCAGTTGACGATGTTGCCGGTGCCCGCCTCGCGCGGGTCGACGTGGCCGTAGTGGAGACGGGCCACCAGCCACTTCTCCGCCAGGAAGATCCGCTGGAGGGGAAGCGCCTCGGCCTCCAGCTCCGGAATCCAGCGCGGGTTCGTCATCAGGTCCGGGACCAGGTGCTCGGCGACGGCGTGGGCGTCGAGGTGGTCGCGGACCGTGCCGTAGACCCGGACCAGCGCGTGGGTCATCAAGGTGTCGTCGGTGACGTGTCCGTCGCCCTTGTGGTACGGGGCGATGGGGCGGGCGGTGCGCCAGTCGTCGCCGTTCCAGGGGCCGACGACGCCGTGCACGCGGCCGCCGTGGCGTTCGAGGATCTGGGCGGGGGAGTAGCCCTCGACGGGGCCGCCGAGCGCGTCGCCGACGGCGGCGCCGACGAGGGCGCCGGTGACGCGTTCGTCCAAGGACGCGGTGGGGGTGCCGGGAGTCCTCATGTTGTCCCTCATGTCCGGTGCGGTCCTTTCCGGTCGGGACCGGTGCGTGCGTGCAGGAGTCCGGCGAGCTCGACCAGGTCGGTGCCGGTGAGCCGGGGCAGTACGCAGCCGGGGAGGGTGCGGCAGGTCTCGCGCCAGGAGGCGGGGATCGCCGCGCCGCCGCCCAGCGCGCCGGTGAGGGCGCCGGCCAGCGCCGGGGCGGAGTCCGCGACCCGGGAGAGGCAGGCCGCCGCCGGTACCGCCTCCGCGATGCGGCCTTCGGCGGCGACGGTCAGGGCGAGGGCGACCGGGACGGTTTCGGCGGCGGCGATGCCGTAGCTGTAGACGTGGTCGACGATCTGGTGCTCCAGCAGCGGGACCAGCGCGAAGGTGCTCTCCGCGTCCGCCGCGAGGGCCAGTGCCTGGCGGGCGTTGCGGCCGATCTCCGTCTGCGGGGGCAGCTCGGCGAGCGCGGCCGTCACGCAGGCGTGTACGTCGCCGCCGCCGAGGGCGCGGGCCAGTGCCGCCGCCATGGCGCGGGCGCCGTGCACCCCGTCGCCGTCCTGGGTGTAGCGGGCGTCGAACTCGGCCAGGTCGGCGGCGGGCCGCGGGTCGCCGGGGTGGGCGACGGCGAGGACGCAGGCGCGGACGCAGGCGGCGTCGTCGAAGTAGTGCGGGTTGTCGTGGCCGGTGGCGGGCGGGCGCAGGCCGGTGGCGAGGTTGCCGAGCCCGGCCCTCACCGAGATGCGGGCCCGCAGCGGCAGCACCGCCGACTCCGGCTCCGGGGCGCGTTCCGTCGCCGCGGCCACCTCGCTGGCGGCGGCGCTCCAGGTCAGGTCGATCGCGGCCCGCATCCGCCGTTCCCGGCTCAGGTCCCCGAGCGCGCCGTCGTCCCCGGCCCGCAGCACCGCCTCCGCCGCGAACGCCGCCCACTCCGCGTCGTCGGAGGGGCCGAGGCGCAGCGGCTCCGGGGGCTGGTTCAGGGCGATGGGCACGGGGAGAGTGGTGGTGGCGTTCTGCTCGGCGAAGGTGTCCAGCTCGCGGGTGAGGCGGCGGGTCCACTCGGGCATCCGCGCGGCCCGGTGCCGGGCGGCGGGCCACCCGGCGGCGTCTCCGGCGGCGAGGCCGATGAGGAGGCCCTCGATGCGGTCGCCGGCGGCGCGCTCGGGTCGCACGGTGGCGCGGGTCGCCGGGGCCGCCTCGGACACCGGCCGGTGCCCGCTCCCGGCGGGCGGGGACGCCTCCGTCGCGTCGGCCGGGGCGACGTACGCGATGGTGACCGGTTCTTCCCCGCCGGGCCGCCCCCTGCTCACGGCGCCGCCTCCGCCGCGACCCGCTCACCCGGGCGCGCACCGAGGGCCGTGCCCGGCGCCGGGGACCGGTCGGGTGTGCCGGTGAGTACGGCGGTGGTCTGACCGGTGGCGGGTGTGGCGTTCCGGCCGCACGCGAGGGCTCCCGCATCCCGCACGCCGTTGCCGCCCGTGCTTGGGGAGTCGCCCGACGGCAGGTCTCCGTCGGTGGGTACGGCGTCGTGCCCGGCGGCGGGTGGTTCGTGCGGTGCGGCGTCCACGCCCGTGGCGGGGGTGTCCTGCGCGGTGCCTGTGTCGGTGGGGAGGGTGTCGGCCTGTGCGGTGTCTGTGTCGCTGGTGGGGGTGCTGGTCGGTGTGGCGTTGGTGTCGGGTGTGGGGGTGTCGGTCCATGTGGCGTTCGCGTCCGCTGTGAGCGTCTCGGCCTGTACGGCGCCCGCGTCCGCCGTGAGCGTCTCGGTCCGTACGGCGCCCGCGTCCGCGCCCGGCGGGGCGGTCCGCGCGGACGCGTCACCCGGGGCTCCGGCCCGCACGGGGTGCACGCAGGCGGCGATGCCCGGCGAGTCGCGCTGCGCGGGACTGTCGCCCTGGGGCGTGGCGCGCCCGGTGTATCCGTACTTGCCCGGTACGTCGTTGGACTCGTTGTCGACTGCCGTGAGCGCCCCGGCCTGCACGGGGTGTACGCGGATGGCGATGCCCGGCGGGTCGTGCGGTGCGGGACTGTCCCCCGGCAGCGCGGCGCGCACGGCCTGCCGGGACCCGCCCGGTACGCCGTCGTCGCCCCCCGCGAGTGCCCCGGCGACCTCCCCGGGAGGCGCCCCCCGTGCCTCGGCCGCCGCCCGCGTCAGCAGGTCCGCCACCTCCAGCACATGGTGTCCCGCCATCGCCGGCAGGCAGCTGCCGCGGGCCGGGCCGATCGCCGACGCCCACTCGGCCGGGATCGCGGCGGCGCCCCGGGTCGCGCCGGCCAGGGCGCCCGCCACCGCCGCCGTGGTGTCGGCGTCGCGCCCCATGTTGACGGCCGTCAGCACCGCGTCCGTGAAGTCGCCGTCGGCCGCCGCGTACGCGCCGAAGGCGAGGGCGACCGCCTCGGGGGCCAGGTCGGTCCAGGGGTAGCCGCCGATGACCACCGCGGAGCGGACGGCGCGTTCGCCGAGGTGGGCCGCCGTCATCGCCCGGCGCAGGCAGCGGGCCGTCCAGGAGTCCTCCGGGACGACGGCAAGCGCGGAGGCCACCACCGCGTCGGTCGGCGCCCCCGCCATCGCCGCCGCGACCCCCGCCGCCACCGCCTGGCCGCCGTAGATGCCCTCGCCGTCGTGGCTGACCGAGCCGTCGATCGCCGCCAGCCGGGCGGCCTCGGCGGGACGGCCCGCCGCGAACACGCCGTGCGGCGCGGCCCGCATGGCGAGCCCGTCGCTCCACGCGTGGCGGTGCTGCGCGGAGATGGGCGCGGCCAGCCCGCGGCGCAGGTTCTCCAGGGTGCCGCGCTCGCTGAAGCCCGCGCCTCGGAACGGCCCCTCCTCCCGGTCCGCGATCCACTCGTGCCAGGCCGTCTCCACATGGGCCGGGGTGAGCGCGGCGCCGTACCGGGCCAGCAGCAGGCCGGAGAAGATCGCGTACTCGGTGTCGTCGGTGCCGGCCGGCTCGCGGGCCACGAAGCCCGTGATGCGGCCCCAGCGGGCCCGGATCTCGGAGGGCTTCATGTTCTCGGCCGGCGCTCCGAGGGCGTCCCCGACGGCCAGGCCCAGCAGTGCGCCCCGGGCCCGCTCACGGAGTCCGACGGCGTCCCCGGGCGCGGGGGCCGGGGGAATGCAGGCGGTGGATGCCATGCGGCCTCTCCTCTCCCTTTGCGGATGTGTCCCCGGCGCGGCGCGCGTCGCAGCCTCGCGGACCCCAGCGTCACCCGGACGACATGTGTGCAGGCATGATCACGGATGAGCGGGAAAGGGTAAAACCGCAGGTAAGCCCAGCCTTTCCTTGCTGGCGAGGCGGAACTGAACGGCGTAGATTGGGTGTTGTTAAAAAGTAGACCCAGTCCAAACTGGTTAGTCCGAACCGACCTTCCGGGGGGCCCGCATGGCCATCATCGAGACCGAGGCGCCGCTGCACGAGGCGCACCGCGACAACCACACCCACCGCGACGTGAACGGCGGCTGGCTGCGCCCCGCCGTCTTCGGCGCCATGGACGGCCTGGTCTCCAACCTCGCCCTGATGACCGGTGTCGCCGGCGGTACGGCGAGTCAGCAGACCGTGGTGATCAGCGGGCTCGCGGGTCTCGCCGCCGGCGCCTTCTCCATGGCCGCCGGCGAGTACACCTCCGTCGCCTCGCAGCGCGAGCTCGTCGAGGCCGAGCTGGACGTCGAGCGCCGCGAGCTGCGCAAGCACCCGGCGGACGAGGAGGCCGAGCTCGCCGCGCTCTACGAGGCGCGGGGCGTGGACGCCGGCCTCGCCCGCGAGGTCGCCCGGCAGCTCTCCCGGGACCCCGAGCAGGCGCTGGAGATACATGCCCGCGAGGAGCTGGGCATCGACCCCTCCGACCTGCCGTCCCCGCTGGTCGCGGCCGTGTCCTCGTTCGGATCCTTCGCGCTCGGCGCGCTGCTTCCCGTGCTGCCGTTCCTGCTCGGCGCCAGTGCGCTGTGGCCCGCCGTACTGCTCGCGCTGGCCGGTCTGTTCCTGTGCGGCGCGGTGGTCGCCAAGGTGACGGCGCGCAGCTGGTGGTACAGCGGTCTGCGGCAGCTCGCCCTCGGTGGCGCCGCGGCCGGTGTGACGTACGCCCTGGGCAGCCTGTTCGGAACGGCCGTAGGATAGCCCGGCTCGAACTTATGCGGCGGACCGCATAAGTAGTCGCAGAAGTTGCTACTCGCTGGTTTCGAGCGCGTGATCCCCGGGCATGAGCCGAAAGCGCTGTGAGCAACGAGGCCCACCGCGCACCCGCGGAATGGGCGACGAAGCTCCCTCCGCGTCCTCGGGCCGACGGACATCGATCTGTCCGCCTCGGTCCCCAAAGCCTCCACCGCCGGGCACGGAACCCCCTCCGTAACCCCCGGTGTCCGCATGGTGGAACGGATTATCCCGCTTCCCGAGAACCGCCCCATCATGTAACCTGCACCAAATTTTGATCTCACGCAGAGGGCCAACGTCGTCCCTCGGCACTTTGCACATGCCAGATGACGACGACGGGAGAGCCGATGCGTACGCCGCGCCAGCCGTCCCAGCACTCCGCGAATGGCCAGAACTGGTCCTTCATGGATGCTCGCCCTGCTGCGCAGGGTATGTACGACCCCCGCAACGAGCACGACGCCTGCGGCGTCGGATTCGTCGCCACCCTCACCGGCGAGGCATCGCACAACCTGGTCGACCAGGCGCTCACCGTGCTGCGCAACCTCGAGCACCGCGGCGCCACCGGCTCCGAGCCCGACTCGGGGGACGGCGCCGGCATCCTCTCCCAGGTGCCCGACGCCTTCTTCCGCGAGGTGGCCGGATTCGAGCTGCCCGAGGCCGGGGCGTACGCCGTCGGCATCGCCTTCCTGCCGGTCGACGGCACCGAGGACGCCGTCTCGCGGATCGAGACGATCGCCGGCGAGGAGGGCCTCACCGTCCTCGGCTGGCGCGAGGTCCCGGTCGCCCCGCAGCTGCTCGGCGCCACCGCCCGCTCCACCATGCCGGTCTTCCGCCAGATCTTCGTGTCCGACGGCGCCTCCGAGGGCATCGCCCTCGACCGCCGCGCCTTCGCGCTGCGCAAGCGCGCCGAGCGCGAGGCCGGCGTCTACTTCCCGTCGCTGTCCGCGCGGACCATCGTCTACAAGGGCATGCTGACCACCGGCCAGCTGGAGCCCTTCTTCCCGGACCTGTCCGACCGCCGCTTCGCCTCCGCGATCGCGCTCGTGCACTCCCGGTTCTCCACCAACACCTTCCCGAGCTGGCCGCTGGCCCACCCGTACCGGTTCGTCGCGCACAACGGCGAGATCAACACGGTCAAGGGCAACCGCAACTGGATGCGCGCCCGCGAGTCCCAGCTGGTCTCGGACGTCTTCGGCTCCTCCGCCGACCTGGACCGGCTCTTCCCGGTCTGCACGCCGGACGCCTCCGACTCCGCCTCCTTCGACGAGGTGCTGGAGCTGCTCCACCTCGGCGGGCGCTCGCTGCCGCACTCCGTGCTGATGATGATCCCGGAGGCGTGGGAGAACCACGGCTCCATGGACCCGGCCCGGCGCGCCTTCTACCAGTTCCACTCCACGATGATGGAGCCCTGGGACGGCCCCGCCTGCGTCACCTTCACCGACGGCACCCAGGTCGGCGCCGTCCTCGACCGCAACGGCCTGCGCCCCGGCCGCTACTGGGTCACCGACGACGGCCTCGTCGTCCTCGGCTCCGAGGTCGGCGTCCTCGACATCGACCCCGCGAAGGTCGTCCGCAAGGGCCGCCTCCAGCCCGGCCGCATGTTCCTCGTGGACACCGCCGAGCACCGCATCATCGAGGACGACGAGATCAAGGCCCAGCTCGCCGCCGAGCAGCCCTACGCCGAGTGGATGGAAGCCGGCGAGATCGAGCTGTCCGACCTGCCCGAGCGCGAGCACATCGTGCACACCCACGCCTCGGTCACCCGCCGCCAGCAGACCTTCGGGTACACCGAGGAGGAGCTGCGCGTCATCCTCGCGCCGATGGCCAAGGCCGGCGCCGAACCGATCGGCTCCATGGGCACCGACTCGCCGATCGCCGCGCTCTCCGACCGCCCCCGGCTGCTCTTCGACTACTTCACCCAGCTCTTCGCGCAGGTCACCAACCCGCCGCTGGACGCCATCCGCGAGGAACTGGTCACCTCCCTGCGCTCCTCGCTGGGCCCGCAGGGCAACCTGCTCGACCCGACGGCCGCCTCCTGCCGCAGCGTCCTGCTGCCCTTCCCGGTCATCGACAACGACGAGCTGGCCAAGCTCATCCACATCAACGCCGACGGCGACATGCCCGGCTTCAAGGCCGCGACCCTCTCCGGCCTCTACCGGGTGCACGGCGGCGGCGACGCGCTCGCCGCCCGCATAGAGGAGATCTGCGCCGAGACCGACGCCGCCATCGAGAACGGCGCCCGGCTCATCGTCCTCTCCGACCGCCACTCGGACGCCGAGCACGCCCCGATCCCGTCGCTGCTGCTCACCGCCGCCGTCCACCACCACCTCATCCGCACCAAGCAGCGCACCGAGGTGGGCCTGCTGGTCGAGGCCGGTGACGTCCGCGAGGTCCACCACGTCGCCCTGCTCATCGGTTACGGCGCCGCCGCGGTCAACCCGTACCTGGCCATGGAGTCCGTCGAGGACCTGGTCCGCGCGGGCACCTTCCTGAAGACCGACGACGGCGAGCCGGATCAGGCCATCCGGAACCTGATCTACGCGCTCGGCAAGGGCGTCCTCAAGGTCATGTCCAAGATGGGCATCTCCACCGTCGCCTCCTACCGCGGCGCCCAGGTCTTCGAGGCCGTCGGCCTGGACGAGGGCTTCGTCGAGAAGTACTTCAACGGCACCGCCACCAAGATCGGCGGCGTCGGCATCGACGTCGTCGCCCAGGAGGTCGCCGCCCGCCACGCCAAGGCGTACCCGGCCAGCGGCATCGCGCCCGCCCACCGCGCCCTGGACATCGGCGGCGAGTACCAGTGGCGCCGCGAGGGCGAGCCGCACCTGTTCGACCCGGAGACGGTCTTCCGCCTCCAGCACTCCACGCGCTCCGGCAAGTACGACACCTTCAAGAAGTACACCGAGCGGGTGAACGAGCAGTCCGAGCGGCTGATGACGCTGCGCGGCCTGTTCGGCTTCAAGAGCGACCGGCAGCCGATCTCCGTCGACGAGGTCGAGCCCGTCTCCGAGATCGTCAAGCGCTTCTCCACCGGCGCCATGTCGTACGGCTCCATCTCCCAGGAGGCGCACGAGACGCTCGCCATCGCCATGAACCAGCTGGGCGGCAAGTCCAACACCGGTGAGGGCGGCGAGGACCCGGAGCGCCTGTACGACCCGGCGCGCCGGTCCAGCATCAAGCAGGTCGCCTCCGGCCGCTTCGGTGTGACCTCGGAGTACCTGGTCAACGCCGACGACATCCAGATCAAGATGGCCCAGGGCGCCAAGCCCGGCGAGGGCGGCCAGCTGCCCGGCCACAAGGTCTACCCGTGGGTCGCCAAGACGCGTCACTCCACGCCCGGCGTCGGCCTGATCTCCCCGCCGCCGCACCACGACATCTACTCCATCGAGGACCTGGCCCAGCTGATCCACGACCTGAAGAACGCGAACCCGCAGGCGCGGATTCACGTCAAGCTGGTCTCCGAGGTCGGCGTCGGCACGGTCGCGGCGGGCGTCTCCAAGGCGCACGCGGACGTCGTCCTGATCTCCGGCCACGACGGCGGCACCGGCGCCTCCCCGCTCACCTCGCTCAAGCACGCGGGCGGCCCCTGGGAGCTGGGCCTCGCCGAGACCCAGCAGACCCTGCTGCTCAACGGTCTGCGCGACCGGATCGTCGTCCAGACCGACGGCCAGCTCAAGACCGGCCGCGACGTCGTCATCGCCGCGCTGCTCGGCGCCGAGGAGTTCGGTTTCGCGACCGCGCCGCTCGTCGTCTCCGGCTGCGTCATGATGCGCGTCTGCCACCTCGACACCTGCCCGGTCGGCATCGCCACCCAGAACCCGGTGCTGCGCGACCGGTTCTCCGGCAAGGCCGAGTACGTGGTGAACTTCTTCCAGTTCATCGCCGAGGAGGTCCGCGAGATCCTCGCCGAGCTGGGCTACCGCTCCATCGAGGAGGCCGTCGGCCACGCCGAGACCCTCGACGTCACCCGCGCCGTCGACCACTGGAAGGCGCAGGGCCTGGATCTGGAGCCGCTGTTCCACGTGCCCGAGCTGCCCGAGGGCGCCGTGCGCCACCAGGCGATCGTCCAGGACCACGGCCTGGAGAAGGCCCTCGACAACCAGCTGATCAAGCTCGCCTCGGACGCGCTCGGTGCCACGGACGCCACCGACGCCGCACCCGTGCGCGCCCAGGTCGCCATCCGCAACATCAACCGCACGGTCGGCACCATGCTCGGCCACGAGGTGACCAAGAAGTTCGGCGGCGCGGGCCTGCCCGACGACACCGTCGACATCACCTTCACCGGTTCCGCCGGCCAGTCCTTCGGCGCCTTCGTCCCGCGCGGCATCACGCTGCGCCTGGAGGGCGACGCCAACGACTACGTCGGCAAGGGCCTCTCCGGCGGCCGGATCGTCGTCCGCCCGGACCGGGGCGCCGACCACCTCGCCGAGTACTCCACCATCGCCGGCAACACCATCGGCTACGGCGCCACCGGCGGCGAGATGTTCCTGCGCGGCAAGGTCGGCGAGCGCTTCTGCGTCCGCAACTCCGGCGCGACGGTCGTCTCCGAGGGCGTCGGCGACCACGGCTGCGAGTACATGACCGGCGGCCACGCGGTCGTCCTCGGCGAGACCGGGCGCAACTTCGCGGCCGGCATGTCCGGCGGCATCGCCTACGTCATCGACCTGGACCGCGACAACGTCAACGCCGGCAACGTGGGCGCCGTAGAGGCGCTGGACGACGCCGACCGCGACTGGCTGCACGACGTCGTGCGCCGGCACCAGGAGGAGACGGGCTCCACCGTCGCCGAGAAGCTGCTCGCCGAGTGGCCCGCCGCCGTGGAGCGCTTCAGCAAGATCATCCCCAGCACGTACAAGGCAGTGCTCGCCGCCAAGGACGCCGCCGAGCGAGCCGGTCTCTCCGAGACCGAGATCACCGAGAAGATGATGGAGGCGGCGACCAATGGCTGATCCCAAGGGCTTTCTGAACCACGGGCGCGAGGTCGCCCGGACCCGCCCCGTCGGCGAGCGCGTCAAGGACTGGAACGAGGTCTACGTCCCCGGCTCCCTGCTGCCGATCATCAGTAAGCAGGCCAGCCGCTGCATGGACTGCGGCATCCCGTTCTGCCACAACGGCTGCCCGCTCGGGAACCTGATCCCCGAGTGGAACGACTACGCCTACCGCGAGGACTGGCAGGCCGCGCAGGAGCGCCTGCACGCCACCAACAACTTCCCGGAGTTCACCGGCCGCCTGTGCCCGGCGCCGTGCGAGTCGGCGTGCGTGCTCGGCATCAACCAGCCGCCGGTCACCATCAAGAACGTCGAGGTCTCCATCATCGACAAGGCGTGGGAGACCGGGGACGTCGCCCCGCAGATCCCCGAGCGCCTGTCCGGCAAGACCGTCGCCGTCATCGGCTCGGGCCCGGCGGGCCTGGCCGCCGCCCAGCAGCTCACCCGGGCCGGCCACACCGTCGCCGTCTACGAGCGCGCGGACCGCGTCGGCGGCCTCCTCCGGTACGGCATCCCCGAGTTCAAGATGGAGAAGCGGCACATCAACCGCCGCATCGAGCAGATGCGCGCCGAGGGCACCCGCTTCCGCACCGGCGTCGAGATCGGCCGCGACCTCAAGGCGACCGACCTGAAGAAGCGCTACGACGCCGTGGTCATCGCCGCCGGCGCCACCACCGCCCGCGACCTGCCGGTCCCCGGCCGCGAGCTCAAGGGCATCTACCAGGCGATGGAGTACCTGCCCCTGGCCAACAAGGTCCAGGAGGGCGACTACGTGGCGCCCCCGATCACGGCCGAGGGCAAGCACGTCGTCGTCATCGGCGGCGGCGACACCGGCGCCGACTGCGTGGGCACCGCCCACCGCCAGGGCGCGGCCTCCGTCACCCAGCTGGAGATCATGCCCCGGCCGGGCGAGGAGCGGGACGCGGTGCGCCAGCCCTGGCCGACCTTCCCGATGCTCTACAAGGTCACCAGCGCCCACGAGGAGGGCGGCGAGCGGGTCTACGCCGTCTCCACGACCCACTTCGAGGGCGACGAGGACGGCAACGTCCAGTGGCTGCACATGAGCGAGGTCGAGTTCGTCGAGGGCAAGCTCACCCCGAAGCCGGGCACCGAGCGCAAGATCCCGGCCCAGCTCGTCACCCTCGCCATGGGCTTCACCGGCACCGACCGGGACAACGGCCTGGTCGACCAGTTCGGCCTGGAGCTCGACGAACGGGGTAACATCGCCCGGGACGCCGACTTCCAGACCAACGTGCCGGGTGTGTTCGTCGCCGGTGACGCCGGCCGCGGCCAGTCGCTCATCGTCTGGGCGATCGCCGAGGGCCGCTCCGCCGCCCGCGGCGCCGACAGCTTCCTGACCGGGGCCAGCGAACTGCCGGCCCCGATCCGCCCGACCGACCGCGCCCTCGCGGTCTGACGGACGGAACAACCGAAGAACGTCCCGTACAAAGGCGTACGGAACACTGATGGCGCCTGCCCTGTCCCCGACCGGACAAAGGGGCAGGCGCCGTCGCATGCGCCCGCCGACGGCCACGGCAGCCGGTACGTGTCCCCGTACATCTCCCAGACCAGCGGCACGTCCAGGTCCCTCCTCACCGGGTCGGCGAGCCCCGGCGGCAGGTGGGCAGAGGACACCGGAGGCGACACCGGGGCGTCGGCCGAGTCCGTCGGCCTCATAGGGAAATGCCGGAGCCCGTCAGTTCCGCCACCCTGCTCACCGCCGCCACCGCCAGCAGCGCCAGCAGCGCGGCACACGCCCCGGCCTGCACCGCCACCCGGCGCCCGCCCCGGGGCCCGTAGGCGAACGCCGTCGCCACCGCGCCGCCCGCCAGCAGACCGCCCACGTGGCCCTGCCAGGAGGTGAACCCGGCGGAGACCACCAGCCACAGCAGCAGGAGCACCATGAAACGGTTGACCGCCGTCATGTCCGCGCCCAGCCGGCGGTGCAGAACGTAGTACGCGGCCCCCACGCCGAAAACCGCGCCCGACGCCCCGACCGAGGACTGCCCGGGATCGGCCAGGACCAGCTGAAGGACGGAACCGCCCAGCGCCGCCAGCAGGTACAGGACCACGAAGCGGAGCCGGCCGAGCATCAGCTCCACCACCCGCCCCAGCTGCCACAGCGCCACCATGTTCAGGGTGATGTGCACAATCCCGAACGCGCCCTCGAACGGCGACACGTGGAGGAAGGAACTGGTGAGCATCCTCTCCCACTCGCCACCGGCCACACCTTCCGTCCGGAGCGTCCCGAAGACGAAGTACGCCCCGTCGGCGGGCAGGTAACCGCCCTCCGGCCCGACGAGCCGCGTACCGACCATCGAGAACCGGTCCACGATCTCCGGCCGCACCACCTCCGCCAGATACACGAGCACGTTCAGCGCGAACAGCACGTACGTCACCACGGGCGTCGCCGAGACCCGGCCGCCCGCGATGGTCCGGGCCCGCCGGACCGACCGCGCCCCCTCCTTCACGCACTCGGGACACTGGTGACCGACGGGCGCCTCCCGCATGCAGTCCGGGCAGATGAACCGCTCACAACGGGTACAGCGGACATGACACTGAACCGCCGGGTGGCGATAGCAGGTCGTGACGGTGGACTCGGAATCCACGGTCGGCTCCTCGGGGCGGGACGGACGATGAGCCGGTGGGGACGGCGGCGAACAAAATAGCGAATGCCTGTGGACAAGCTGAGAGGCGGGGTGCGCCGTGCCGTAACCTCGGCAGCCGGACGCCAAGAGCCAGGAACAACGGGGGAATCAGCATGGCCGCGATCAGTCTCACCAAGGTGCGGGAGACGGCGCCCGCGCTGGTCGACCTGTACAAGAGCGCCGGAGCGTCCCTGACCAAGCACGGTCTCGACGGCACCCGGGCCGCCGTCTACCTCGTCGTCGACTACTCCGGCTCCATGAAGCCCTACTACAAGGACGGCAGCGTCCAGGCCCTCGCCGACCGCGTGCTCGGACTGTCCGCGCACCTCGACGACGACGGCACCGTACCCGTGGTGTTCTTCTCCACCGACGTCGACGCCGTCACCGAGATCGCCCTCGCCGACCACCACGGACGGATCGAGCGGATCGTGGCCGGCCTCGGACACATGGGCAAGACCAGCTACCACCTGGCCATGGACGCCGTCATCGACCACTACCTCGACAGCGGCGCCTGCCACCCCGCCCTGGTCGTCTTCCAGACCGACGGCGGCCCCATCAACCGGCTCGCCGCCGAACGGTACCTGTGCAAGGCGGCACCGCTCCCGCTGTTCTGGCAGTTCGTCGGCTTCGGCGACCCGGGCAGCCGCCAGTTCGAGTACCTGCGCAAACTCGACGAACTGGCGGTGCCGGCCAAGCGGGTCGTCGACAACGCCGGATTCTTCCACGCCGGCCGCGACCCCCAGAAGCTCACCGACGCCGAGCTGTACGACCACCTGGTGGGCGAGTTCCCCAAGTGGCTGGTGGCCGCACGGGCGCAGGGCATCGTGCGGTCCTAGCGGCGCCGCCGTAGCACCTCGCACGGATGGCACCCCACCGAACACCAGATCACGTATCGCACTCCAGTACCGTCCGGCACAAACCGCACCGCGCCCGCACCCGCCCCCGCACCGGCACCCTGATCCGCTGGTGGCAGGTCGGACACGGGAACGACACCCGCAGCGCGCCGCCCTCCTGCGCGGTGAACGCGTAAGGGCCGTCGTCCTCCGCCGGCACCTCGGCCCCGTGCGGGTCCTGCGCGTGCCGCCGGTCACGCGCGTACCGGCGGCGGCCCGCCCACCCGGCCGCCGTCAGCGGCGGCTGCCGCTCGTCCCGGCGTGCCCGCGCCATGCCCTTGCCGTACGCCGTGTACGCCTGCGCACTGGTGAACCACACCGACGGATCCTCGCCGAACAGCAGCGCCCGCTTGGCCAGCACGTACCCGAACTCCTCCGGCGTCAGATACCCCAGCTTCTGCGACGACGCCCCGTCCTCCCGGTACGCGTCCAACAGCAGCCACCCGGCACCCAGGTACGTCGTCGCCGTGTCCGTGAGGATCTCGTTGTCCCGCGTCCCGGCAAAGGACAGGTCGAGACGGTGCAGGTACACGTGCATCACCTCGTGCGCCAGCGCCGCCCCGATGTCCCGCCGATGGGTGCGGAAACGGTCGTTCAGCTCGATGAAGTACTCCGGACCCGCCGTCAGCTCGACATGCGCCGCATGCGTCATCTCCCGGAAGGAGACGATCACCCGGGCGTCCGGAAGCCGGTAGTGCCGCACCAGCTCGTGAGCCACCCGCTGCGTACCCAGATACAGGTCGTCGGTGTCGCAGAACGCCACGTCCGCCGGCGGCACGCTCGCCGAGAACGTCCGGACCGTGTCGTACGACAGCCGCCGGTACAGCGCGGTGACGGCAGCCCGCACCGTCTCCAGATGCGGGAAACCGTGCTCGACCGGTCCGCCGTTCGCCACGCCCGACCCCCAAGACGCCTCAACCCTCCTCACCACTGTACGAGGAGGACACCACCCCGCACGTGGGCGGCGGCGAAGAGGACGCCGCCCGGCGCGGCCGCATCGAGGGCGTCCCCCCGCGGACACCAGGACGTCCACTTCCACAAGCGCCTCGCACAGAACACCACCGGAAAGGTTCTCGGCGCCTGAGACGGTCTGCGACGGCCCGGCGTCCGCCCGTAGGGTGAGCCCCCATGACCACCAGCAACACCGGTACCGGTGCCGTCGACCCCGCCGTCCGCGAGGAGCTGGCCCGGCTGCGGGACAGCATCGACAACATCGACGCGGCCGTCGTCCACATGCTCGCCGAGCGCTTCAAGTGCACCCAGCAGGTCGGCCACCTCAAAGCCCACCACCAGCTGCCGCCCGCCGACCCGGCCCGCGAGGCCAAGCAGATCGCCCGCCTGCGCACCCTCGCCGAGAGCGCCAAACTGGACCCGGCGTTCGCCGAGAAGTTCCTCAACTTCATCATCGCCGAGGTCATCCACCACCACGAGCGCATCGCCGAACACAACGGCAACGCCTCCGCCTGACCACCCGGCCCGGCGCCCCCGCCCCCGGGGGCGCACGCCGGGGAGCGCGGCACCCCCGAAACGGACCGGACATACCCCGCGTACCGAACCGCCCCTGTGCCCTGCCCACACCATCAGGCAGCATGGCGTCCATGTCCGTACTCACGCGCGACGAAGCGCAGACCCGTGCCAGCCTCCTCGACGTCCACCACTACACGATCGACCTCGATCTGACCCGTGGGGACGAGACCTTCGACTCCCGCACCGTCATCCGCTTCACCGTGCGCGACGAGACCGCCACCACGGACACCTTCGTCGAGGTCAAGCCCGCCGAGCTGCGCACCGTCACCCTGGACGGACACCCCCTCGACCCCGCCGCCCTCGACGAGAACCGGCTCGCCCTGAAGGACCTCACCCCCGGCGAGCACGAACTGCGCGTCGACGCCGCCATGCGCTACTCCCGCACCGGCGAGGGCATGCACCGCTTCACCGACCCCGCCGACGGCGAGACCTACGTCTACACCCAGCTCTTCCTCGACGACGTCCAGCGCGTCTTCGCCGCCTTCGACCAGCCCGACCTCAAGGCAGCCTTCGACCTCACCGTCACCGCCCCCCAAGGCTGGACCGTCCTCGCCAACGGCATCACCGAACACACCGGCGACGGCCACTGGAAGGCCGCCACCACCCCCCGCATCTCCACCTACCTCGTCGCCGTCGCCGCCGGCCCCTGGCACTCGGTGCGCACCGAACACCGCGGCCTGCCCTTCGGCATCCACTGCCGCCGCTCCCTCGCCCCCCACCTCGACACCGACGCCGACGAACTCCTCGACATCACCCGCGGCTGCTACGACCGCTACCACGAGAAGTTCACCGAGCCCTACCCCTTCGACTCCTACGACCAGGCGTTCGTCCCCGAATTCAACGCCGGCGCCATGGAGAACCCAGGCCTCGTCACCTTCCGCGACGAATTCGTCTTCCGCTCCGCCGTCACCGACACCCAGCGCCAGACCCGCGCCATGGTCATCGCCCACGAAATGGCCCACATGTGGTTCGGCGACCTCGTCACCCTCAAGTGGTGGGACGACATCTGGCTCAACGAGTCCTTCGCCGAATACATGGGCTACCAGACCACCGCCGAAGCCACCCGCTTCACCCACACCTGGACCGACTTCGGCGTCACCCGCAAACCCTGGGGCTACGACGCAGACCAGCGCCCCTCCACCCACCCCGTCGCCCCCGAGAACGTCCCCGACACCGCCTCCGCCCTCCTCAACTTCGACGGCATCTCCTACGCCAAGGGCGCCTCAGCCCTGCGCCAGCTCGTCACCTGGCTCGGCGAGAAGGACTTCCTCGCCGGCATCAACACCCACATCGAACGGCACAAGTTCGCCAACGCCACCCTCGCCGACTTCATCGACTCCCTCGCCGCCGCCACCGACCGCGACGTCCACGCCTGGGCCGACGCCTGGCTGCGCACCACCGGCGTCGACACCCTCACCCCCCGCATCACCGGCGACAACGGCGACCGCGCCCTCACCGTCGACCACACCGGCAGCCGCCCCCACCGCATCGCCGTCGGCCTCTACGACCGCGACCTCACCGACGAAGGCCGCCTCACCCTGCGCCGCCGCCTCGACGCCGACATCCCGCAGAACGAGCCCCTGCCCATCGGTAAACGCCCCGCCCTCACCGTCCTCAACGACGGCGACCTCACCTACGCCAAGATCCGCTTCGACACCGACTCCTTCCACACCCTGCGCACCGGACTCTCCGGCCTCCCCGACCCCCTCACCCGCGCCGTCGTCTGGAACGCCCTGCGCGACGCCGTACGCGACGGCGAACTCGCCCCCACCGACTACCTCGCCATCGCCCGCACCCACCTCCCCCACGAAACCGACCTCGCCCTCGTCGACGGCGTCCTCACCTTCGCCGGCGCCCACGTCACCGACCGCTACCTCACCCCCGAACAGCGGCCCGCCGCCCTCACCACCCTCACCGACCTGTGCCGCGACCTCATCCGCCGCACCGAGGACGGCGACCACCCCGGCCTGCGCCTCATCGCCGTACGCCACCGCATCGCCACCGCCGCCCACCCCGACACCATCGCCGCCTGGCTCGCCGACGGCACTGTCCCCGGCGGCCCCGAACTCGACCCCGAACTGCGCTGGCGCATCCTCACCCGCCTCGCCGTCCTCGGCGCCACCGACGACACCGCCATCACCGCCGAACTCGCCACCGACCCCAGCGCCACCGGCCAGGAAGGCGCCGCCCGCTGCCGCGCCGCCCTCCCCGACCCCGAAGCCAAACAGCGCGCCTGGGAAGCCATGTTCGCCGACGACGACCTCTCCAACTACCTGTTCACCGCCACCGCCCAAGGCTTCTGGCAACCCGAACAGGCCGACCTCGTACACGACTACGTCCCCCGCTACTACACCCAAGCAGTCGCCGTCGCCGCCCGCCGCGGCCCCGCCATCGCCGACGCCGCCGGCCGCTGGGCCTTCCCCGCCCACGCCATCGACCCCGACACCCTCCGCCTCGGCCGGGAATGCCTCGACGACGCCGACCCCATCCCCGCCCTGCGCCGGAAACTCACCGACCAGCTCGACGACCTCGCCCGCGCACTGCGCGTACGGGAAGCGGCCGCACACTGACGACCGACACGGCCGGTTCCCCACCCCGCGACACGGGAACCGGCCCCGCGGATACCCCTTTCGGGTAGTGATCGTTGAGCTGTCCGGGCGCATGGACGCCACCGCGTCCAAGCTGTAACCCCCAGTCCCCGCGCCCGGAGGACAGCCCATGGGCCAGCCGCCCCTCGCCTCGGGCCCGCACGGCCCCGACACCCTGCGGCCCCTGCTCGACACCGTGCTCGACGCCCTGCGCACCGGCACCGCCGCACGCGGCGGCCCCCTGCCCGCCGGCGGCCCCGACACCGTAACCGCCCGGATCACGGACGCGGCCGGTCACATCCTCCCCGACCACGGCGACCCCGACGCGCTGCACACCCTCGTCACCGCACTCGCCGAAGGCGCCGCCGACCCCGCCCACCCCCACTGCGCCGCCCACCTGCACGGCCCACCCCTCGCCGTCGCCACCGCCGCCGACCTCGCCGCGAGCGCCCTCAACCCCTCCCTCGACTCCTGGGACCAGGCCCCCGCCGCCACCGCCCTCGAAGCCCTCGTCACCCGCGCCCTCGCCCACGAAACCGGCGCCACCGACGCCCTCGCCACCACCGGCGGCACCGAATCCAACCAACTAGCCGCCCTCCTCGCCCGCGAACGACACGGCGCCGGCCTACGCCTCGTCCACGGCGCCAACGCCCACCACTCCGTACCCCGCACCGCCTGGCTCCTCGGCCTCCCCGACCCCGTCTCCGTCCCCGCCCCACGCGGCACCCTCGACCCCGCCGCCCTCGACGACGCCCTCACCCGCATCCCCGGACCCCACCTCGTCATCGCCACCGCCGGCACCACCGACGCCGGCCTCATCGACCCACTCCCCGACATCGCCGCCCGCTGCACCGCCCACCACGCCCGCCTCCACATCGACGCCGCCTACGGCGGGGCACTGCTGTTCAGCGACCGGCACCGCGCGAAACTCGCCGGACTCGAAGCCGCCGACACCGTCGCCCTCGACCTCCACAAACTCGGCTGGCAACCCATCGCCGCCGGCCTCCTCACCATCAAGAACCCCGACGACCTCACCGCCCTCCACCACCACGCCGACTACCTCAACGCCGACGACGACACCGACGCGGGCCTCCCCGACCTCCTCGGCCGCTCACCACGCACCAGCCGCCGCCCCGACATCCTCAAAATCGCCGTCACCCTCAAAACCCTCGGCCGCAGCGGACTCGGCGCACTCGTCGACGACGTCTGCGCCCACGCCGAGAAGTTCGCCGCCCTCGTCGACGCCCACCCCCGTTTCGAACTGCACGCCCCGCCCACCATCAGCACCGTCCTGTTCCGGCCCGCCCACGCCACCGACACCGCCGTCGCCGCCGCACGCCGCACCCTGCTCACCACCGGCACCGCCGTCCTCGGCCGCGCCCGCACCGACGGCCGCCTCTGGCTCAAAGCCACCCTCCTCAACCCCCACACCCGGCCCGACGACCTCACCACCCTCCTCACCCTCGTCGAAGAAGCCCTGACCCCCTGACCC